>JABDKS010000130.1 GCA_013002105.1 Pirellulaceae bacterium
CGACGGCATCGGAATATTGGTCGATCGGTAGGACCGGAACGATTCGTTGCATAGTAGGTTCAGCGATGCGCGGGGAAAGGTGGGGCGCGAGAGAATGCCGTGGTCGTGGTTCGCAGCCAAGTTGCCGTTGCAAGAGCCTAACCGAATTCGCGTGTTCTGGACGCTAGTCGAATGGCACTTATTTCACATTTCTGATTCACCCTCCCAGCAGTAGAGTGAAGTATGCGCCATTGGACGCTTGTCGCAGTTGCGGCACCACAACCGGTGCTATCTCTCAATCGGCATCGATCAGATCTCCAAATCCAGACCAATCAGCAGGCCGTCGATGACTATCGCTACGACTTCAATTCCGGATTCCCATCAGGAGCAATCACGCACCATTCACGTTTTACACGAACTCATGAAAACGATGGTCATCACTGAGACTGTCAAAGAGTTTGGCTCCGAAGTAGGGCGAGACGAGTGCGGTCAAATTCGGTTCGCCCTTTGCGTAAAGCATTCGTGCGTGAGCCGACGTGACTCCCACCGCAACGAGCTTTTTCGTTTTCGAATCCTCCATCAACCACGGACAACCACTCGATCCGCCTCCAAAATTGGTGGCCAGTGCCGGTGAGTAATCATCGTGTGGTCCGCTTCGTCGCCCAAACAGATATTTTCCGGACGACTCCCACATTTGCTTTCCGAAATCAAAACCGCTGCCTGCCGGATAGCCAACAATTCTTAGCGGCGTTCTGTCAAAGAATCCGTCATCCTGCACCGGTCGCATGGGAATCTGAGTACCCACCATGTCGCCAATGTTGCGATCAACAAAACAGGCTGCGATGTCGTGGTTGGTCGTCGGGTTGTCGAAATAGCCATGGGGGATCGAACATGCGGTGATACGACAGGTGGGCAATCTGTGATCCGAGTAATAATCAAATCCCGGTAAAAATTCGACGCTGTGGGCCCAGGTACCGGTGGAGAAATCGTACAGGTTGTGGGCACTTGTCATGATCAGACTGGGGCCGGCGATCCAGGCCGATCCACTGGCCGGTTCCGCCTTGGGGTCGCTGGAGACTTGGATCAATAGTTTTCCGATCGCACGCAACTGACTTGCTTGGGGACGAGCGACCCGTTGTGTTTGGAAATGAGAGGTGAGCGGCGTTCGTGTCAGCAACAAGGGATCGGGAAATTCGATCGAGGGCCGAATATTCTGCAATAAATCCGTTGCTGCAAATTGAGCCGCCGCCGCCGGACTGGAGTCCCATGCACGCGGTGACGGACTAGGGCTGGGTGCTGGTTGAGCCGATGGTGGGTCCGATTCGTGAAAGGGAACGACTTGGCCGTCGATCAACGCGTACCCCGGTGGTATGACGTGCCCGTCAATCACGACTTCGCCGACCACCTCGCCAGCGAATTGGCCTTCCAATGGGAGATAGTCGTAGGACGGGTACTGTGGAAACGCTTTGGGGATCGCATCGACGACACGATTACGATCCTGCATCAACCGGTATCCGTTGGGAGTCAAAAACGGATGAGACTGATCGGCAGAGTAGGGATAGCCAGAGGGGCCGTTGCGCCAAGACTCATAGGGCTCTGGCATTTAGAAGTTCCAAAAAAGCAGTGGAGCACAATAACGCGTCGCAAAAGGCTGCCGAGTCTACCAAGGCTGTGCTGGTATCGCAAAGCTCGCGTTTTAACAATAAGATCAGTTCGTCGCGAGGCCGCAGAAGTGCGTGCAATTTGCTCCCGAAAAGCGACATGTGGCGACGATACGGGCTCGATTGCGGGTCTATTGCACTCGTGTCAGAAGTGCAACAATCATTCGCGCACGCAGTAAACCTCGTGATTGGACGCTCATCCAGCCGCAGGGTTCCAGCTCATCTGATGCATTCTGAATTTCGCACCCTTGGCAAATTTCTACCGTGGATCCAATTCAACCCAGTCCGAACGACACGTCAGCGACCGCCGATCTGGAGGTCAAGGATGCCCAGCTGATTTTCACTTCGATTTGGAAGGATTTGGAGGCGGAGTTCGGTCGTTCGAAGCTGCGTTTTCCCAAGGAGCTGATTCTATTGGGTGGTGCTCCCGGTGCGGGAAAGGGGACCAACACCGATTTCATCCGCCAAGTGCGTGACATTACGGCCAAACCGATCGTGGTCAGCGAGTTACTTGGAACGCCCGAGATGCGAGCGATCAAAGCTCGCGGTGGCATGGTGGGTGATCGCGAAGTCGTTAGCGTGGTATTCCGCAAACTGTTGGAGCCGCAGTTTCAAACCGGCGCGATATTGGACGGGTTCCCGCGCACGAAAGTGCAGGTCGAATGCTTGAAGATGTTGTTTGACAACATGATCGGCTTGCGTCGCGAGTTTGCCGGCAGTCACGAATCGATCCATTTAAAGCAGCCGACGTTCCACATCATGGTGTTGTTTGTGGACGAAGCCGAGAGTGTCGCACGACAGTTGTCACGTGGTCGACAGGTGGTGGCACACAACGAGGAGGTCAAGCGATCGGGGATTGGTGAATTATGGGAAGAACGCCCGACGGACTTCGACGCCGCGCTTGCTCGCAATCGCTACCGCACGTTCAAAGAAAAGACTTATGACGCATTGGTGTCGTTGAAGCAGATCTTTCATTTCCATTTCATCAATGCACAGGCACCGTTGGAGATTGTTCAAGAGAATATCCTCCGCGAATTGGAATACCAGAGTTCGTTGGAATTGGATCCACGAACGTTCGTCGCCATGCAAAAACTGCCGGTTGCCGGCGACATCGTCTTGCACGCGCGACGCGACTTGGTGACGCGTTTGGATGAATATGAAATCGCTCATCCCGAACTGTTTCACGCTGTCATCCAGTTCATTCAGGATCGGATGATTCCGATCATCATCCCTCATGCGATCTCCGGGCGGGCGACAGTCAGCAGCGAAGACGAGTTGCTGGATAATCCGATTGCCCTGACGATGTTGATCGATGTGTTCTCGGAACGTGGTTTTCACGCCAGCATTGACTTGCGACACCGCGCGATCCCAGAACGCGTCGACATGGCGACCGGCGAAATCCATTGCGCGCAACGCAAGGTTTATCGGATTGCGATCAGATTCAAGGGATCCCAGATCCGTCGCGGATAAAGCATTTGGATGATTCAATCGGGGTAGATCGGAGACCATGGCCAGTCCAGAGGACGTCGCGGCAGGCCAATTTCTGGCCGAGATGAAATTCAGAAGTGCTCTCAACCAATCTGACGAGGCAGACTGTTGAAACAGATTATCACCGTCGTGCGGCCACATCTGGCCGAGCATGTTCTGAGCACCCTGCGTCGTGCACCGTTAGAAGGATTAACGGTGACGGAGGTCAAAGGCTACGGGCGTCAGAAGAGTTACCTGGACGAGTACCAGGAGACTGAGTATTCAACGGCGTTCTTGCCGAAAGTTGAGATCAAACTGTGGGTGGACGATTCACGGTGCGAAGAGATTTTGGAAAAGATCGTCGCTGTCGCTCGCAGCGGACGCATCGGTGACGGCAAAATATTTGTGATGCCGGTGAGCACGTTTTTTTGATCGCTGCTACGCCGACACGCTTAAGTTGCCGGCGGGACGCAAAGTTCGATCCAGTGCCCATCTGGGTCTTCGACAAAGGTTTGCAAGGCACCGTCAGGGCGTGTTTTTCGCTCGAGCCGAGTGGCTCCTCTGGCGTCCAAATGGGATTCCCAGGCGTCCAAGTCGTCGACAATCAGTGCCAGGTGGCCACCGCGATGGTGCGAATGCACCGGTAGATCACGATCGCCGATCAAATGCAACTCCTGGTCTGCCCCCAGCCGAAACCAGGCACCGGGGAAGTCGAACGCGGGGCGGTCCATCACGGGCAAGCAAAGCGTGTCGCGGTAAAAATCGACGCTGCTGTCGACATCCGCAACGTGCAATGCGACATGATTCAGTTGATGGACTTGCATGACTTGTGGGACGACCAATGGAAATGCGAATTGAGAAATCAGACGCTCTAGGGCGTCGAGTCCGATTGCTGTGGAACGACCGTTGGATTGCTAGTGAAGATACCACGCACCCATTTGCGAAATCCAGTATCGGTCTCGATCGACATTTCGAGTGGTTCGCCCGGTTGGATTTCTTCATGGATCGACTGCAACCGAACTGCGATCGCAACGCTGCCATCGCCTCTCGGATCGTCGTCGGCATTTCCAACCGAGGCGACGGTGCCTTGTAGTTTCAGCCCGCGAGCGGGTACGTCAATTTGAACCACCTGTCCAGGTTCAACCTGCTGACTGTCGTCGGTAGATACGTAACCCGAAGCCCACGTGACGCCAGCAACATTCTGGTCACCGGGAGGACGGCGGAGACTAACGTCATCGCTTTGCATGACATGCAACGACTTGGCAACCGATTCTCGGTCCGTGACGTCAGCGGTGGAACCAGCTATCTGATCCCGCTGACGCCTGAGACGATTCTGGTAGGTTTGGAGGCTGGCGGTCATCGACTGAATTTCGCTCAGCGGATACGAGATGCCATTGGCCTGGATGATCGCATCTTGATCGGCAGCGTCACGTTCAAATTGGAGTTTTTCGATAATTAGAAGCTGTTTCTTCTGTTGGACTGCCGCGTTCGAGACAGCCAAACGAATTTCTTCGACCTCCGACGCGCCGATGTTGTTGTCCTTGATGAGCGGAGCGACGCGATCGAGTCGCGCTTTGGCAGCATCGGCCTGGAGGTTGATCGATTCCAACTCTACCTGTGCGAGCCGCAGTTCGTTGTCGAGTCGCTTCTTGGTCATCTCGATGGCTTGGAGCGTCGCCCTTTCGCGTGCCCGCCACCTGTGTAGCTCTTGTTTAGTATGCAGTAACTCCACATCGATGGGATCAATCGAGTTGACGTGGTGGTCGTTCCGTTCCGCCGTGTGAAGGGCACTGGCCTGCAAGTGATTTGCCTGCAGGTGATCTGCCCGCAAGTGATCTGCCAGTGCGATCGTAGCGTCGTTTGGGTTCGTGCTGCTATTTGGGATCGGGTTGGGGGCGTCGGTCGATTGGGATCGAGTTCGCTGACCGTTATCGGGTTGCACCGCGACCTGAACGCCTGATAAATGACCGTCGCGGACCACGATGTTTTCGCCCGGACCGAGCAAGACAAGCACGGTGACGAGGGCGAGAGCAACGGCGGCTAGCGCGTATTTCAGTTTGTCCGATTCAGTTTCGTACTGGTGGTATTCGGATTCGTCACCACTGGCGGTTTTGGATTGGCCGGATTCCTGCGATTGAGTGTGCGCCCCGGCTGCTTTCGTCGTTGGCGAGGATTGCTTTGACTGGGTGATCGGTTCGAGCAAACGAATCAACTGACCGATCTGTGTTTGTTCGCTATCGGGTAGATCGACGAAGATGCATTGGGCGAGGCGATCGTGCGTCGCGGTCACTCGGTAAGCGATGCGAATGTCATCGCAAAAATCACTGACCAGTACGGCGTGGATGACGCGGCCTAGTTGATTGGGATCGTGTCCGCGGACAATCGGATCGGACTCAACGACAAAAAACGATTCTTCAAGAACTCGGAGCTGGAATTCGCCCAAATCCGATCGCAACCGAATAGCGGATTCGCCCTGGAGCGATGGCGAGAGTTCGTCGGTGCTGGCGTACCGGTGAGGCATGGGAAACGGTGGCTCGGATCTCAAAAGACGACGTGCGATGGATGACGGCTTGCCTACTACGTTATCCGTTGGACGTGTCGAATCAACGGCGTAAATCGGTTGCGGCGGCGAATCGCTGTTCGACTGGTTCCTGTTATTCCGCTAGCAAGGAGTTGACGGTGTTCAGCAGCCGTGTCCGGGGCGTGGCGTTGGTCGAGCGTTTTGGAAGGCGACAGTTTTTCTGCAAAGTCATGACAACCTTCGAATCGGTCGACTGTGACGGTTATGACGGTCGCTAGGGCTGACAGGAGTTCACCGATATCGAAGCGGGAATCAGCCGAAACGGAAGAAGACGTAGTTTCGAAATATTACGCAGAATCGAAATAACCGGACTATTGCGCAAGCAACTGATGAGACGATTTGAACGAACCCTGCAGAACCTCGCCCGGGTTGTTGGCTATGCCAACGCTGGTGATGCGACATGGATTGGCGGCAAAAATCGCAGTCGCAGTCGCGTCGGGGTGTTCGTTACCGCGATTACGGTCGTTTCGGCGCCAGTGATCGGTGGCGGATGCGCAATGCAGCGGCGCGCTGGCAAGCCAATCGCAGCGCAGCGTCATCAAAGCACTCAGGCCGTGTCAGATGACATCCACATTGCGATGCCGTCCGACCGATTTGCCACCGATGTCTTGATGCCCAACGCACTACCGCCGCGCTCACAGATGCCA
>JABDKS010000136.1 GCA_013002105.1 Pirellulaceae bacterium
GCGCCACACCTTGCCAAACAGAAAGGCACCAAAGCGAATTCGCAGGCGAGCACGGGCAATCCCGTCGATCGTCAAACCAGCCCCACCACGCCGGTCAGCAAACTGCCACTGATCTTGCCGCGTCAAGCCAACGGCGATGCATCGGTTGTCCTGAGCGGCGAATTGAAAACATGGCACAACATTACCGTCACGCTGGACGGACCTTACGCCCACGAACAAGACAATGCACCCAATCCGTTTACTGATCATTGCATGCAAGTGACATTCAAGCATGCCGATGGCACCGCTTACACCGTACCGGGTTACTTCGCTGCTGACGGGAGTGCTGCCAATTCGTCTGCCGATTCAGGCACGAAATGGCGAGCCCACTTTGCGCCCGATCGACCGGGCAGTTGGAAATATGTAATCGATTTTCGCTCAGGCCAAAACTGTGCAATCGACACGGATGCCGATGCGAGCGAGCTAGCGCCGTTCAACGGTGCGACCGGCGCATTTTTGGTTACCGCATCCAATAAGACAGGCCGTGACCTTCGCGCAAGTGGTCGACTGCAGTACGTCGGCGAGCGATATCTACAACATGCTGGAAGTAAAAAGTTCTTTCTCAAAGCAGGCGCCGACGCGCCCGAGACACTGCTTGGCTACGCCGATTTTGACAACACGATCGCAGGCAAGCCCAGCAAAGTGCCGTTAAAGACATGGCAACCGCATGTCAAGGATTGGCGCTCAGGCGACCCGACCTGGAAAGATGGCAAGGGAAAGGGACTGATCGGAGCGGTCAATTACTTGTCCGACAAAGGTTGCAACGCGTTTTCATTTTTGACTTACAACGCGGGCGGAGATGGTGACAACGTTTGGCCCTTTATCGATCGCAATGACAAGATGCACTACGATTGCAGCAAACTGGACCAGTGGGGAATCGTGTTTGAACACGGTACAGCGAAGGGAATGTACTTGCACTTCAAAATGCAAGAAACCGAAAACGACGATCACAAACGCGGCAAGAGTGACGGCACCGTGCCCGAGTGCCTCGATGGCGGCAATCTCGGCCCGCAACGCAAACTGTACTGCCGCGAATTGATTGCCCGCTTCGGTCATAACTTGGCTCTGAACTGGAACCTGGGCGAAGAGAACACGCAATCACACGCTCAGCAACAAGCGATGATTGATTACATCGCTGCATTGGATGCTTACGGTCACAACATCGTGATCCACACCTACCCAGGCGACCAAGCAAAGGTTTATGAACCGCTGCTCGGTGACGCCTCGAAACTGACCGGCGTTTCATTGCAAAATAGCGGTATCGCCGCCACCCATCGCGACACACTCCGCTGGGTCAATGCATCGACCGACGCGGGCAAACCGTGGGTCGTCGCGTTTGACGAATCGGGAACTGCGGCACACGGGCAATGCCCGGACATCGGTTATCAAGGCTACGACGGGCATGATCGCACAGGCAAGATGACCTATACCCCCAACGAGGTTCGACAACAAACTTTGTGGGGAACATTGATGGCCGGCGGTGCCGGCGTCGAGTACTACTTTGGTTATCAATACGTCGAAAACGATTTGATCTGCGAGGACTGGCGATCACGTGACCAAAGCTGGGACTATTGTCGCATTGCGCTGGAATTTTTTCGGGACAACAACATCCCAATTCAAGAGCTGGAACCAGCGGATGAACTGGTCGGAAACTCCGATCACGACAACAGCAAGTACTGCTTGGCAAAACCGGGTGAGTTGTATTTGGTCTACGTTGCCCACGCTGCGTCGACAACGGTGGACCTGAGTGGCCCTACGCATGACTATCAAGTTTCGGTGCTGAATCCCCGCAACGGCGAACTGCAGAAAACTCGCACGATCCCTGGGGGGCAGATCGTCGATTTGGTCCTGCCCGATGCCGAAAACGATTGGCTGGTCATGCTTCGCAAGTAATGCGACGCAACAAAACGATACCGCCCCGCAAATCTTTACGAACGATTGAATTCGATTTGACTCTTTGCTGACAATCACTTTGATGTGATCGACAAGAATCCAACCTGTGATGGTTGGATTTCCTGTCAGTCGGCGAGGTGCCTCGTGTTCATCTTCTCAAAGACTTATCTGCGGTCAGTCTGGGTCGCGATAACGGTCGTCGGCACCGTGTCGATCTGGATCAGCGCGACCACTTACTTTCGCCCTGGTCCCACGCCACTTTTCTTGCTCGAAAAGGGCGATTTGCAGGACAACGTCTTTTGGCGGACCGCCTTCTACTTTCACGTCATCGGCTCATGCCTGTGTTTGGCAGCGGGCCCGCTACTGATGATCGGTCGGCTGATTCGCTGGCGATCATTTCATCGCGTCGTCGGATATTTCTACCTGAACTCAGTCCTCTGGGTCGCCGCGCCGTGCGGGTTGATGATTAGCCCTAATGCCAAAGCGGGTCAGATGGCAGCCGCCGGTTTCTTGCTGACCGGAGTTCTGTGGTGGACCACAACTTGGCTCGCCTACCGTTCGATTCGCGGAGGTGATCTCAGCAGCCACATTCGCTGGGCGGTCCGGTCATACGCGATCGCGCTGAGCGCGATCGCGTTTCGCTTCATTCAGCTTGCATTGTCACAGAACATTTTCGGGTTCCAAATGGATCACGACTCCAACTACATCGCATCGGTTTGGCTCAGCCTAATTGTTAGCGTGTGGATTTCCGAAACGTGCATCTCGCGACACCGAATTTCCGGTCGAAGCGTTGCCTCGCGAACCATCTCGCGGGGCAGTGCCAGCTGGCAAACGTCCGCGACGACCAAGCCGTTGAAACGATTGATTTCCTGATTCCCTTTTCCACCCAAGGAACGATGCTATGAACCGTTACCTCGCTATTCCGCTTTGTTTGTCCGTCGTCGGTTTCGTCGCGGTGTTGACATCGCGAACCAGTCTCGGCGACCCTGCACCAGACTACGCACCAGCCGCCTACAGACCAGCCACTGGCGCGACGCCGATGCTATCGTACGACCAAACGCGAACGTTTGTGCTGGATCAATGGCCGATCGCCAGCCGCAATCTAATTGGCTCGCGTGCGATGCCGCGTAGCAGCTTTCACGCGACGTTGGAGCGTATGGCATCGACGGAACTGAACGTTGGCGATGCGGACGATGCCACCAGCTTTTTATGTACGTTACGGATCGACGCCGAGGTATTCCCCGATTGGA
>JABDKS010000147.1 GCA_013002105.1 Pirellulaceae bacterium
AGATATCAGTCCCCATCTGGGTTGTTACGGCGACCCGCATGCGATCACACCGCACTTGGACCAGTTGGCAACCGAAGGCGTCCGGTATTCACACGCATTCACTGCGGCGGGCGTCTGCGCCCCGTGCCGTTCGACAATCATCACGGGCATGTATCAGAACAGCATTGGAACGCATCACATGCGTTGCAATTCGACATTACCCGAATGGTTGCAACCGTTTCCGATGCGAATGCAAGAGGCGGGATACTACTGCACCAACAATAGCAAGACCGACTACCAGTTCAGCAAACCGTCATCCAAAACGATTTGGGACCAATCGGGGTCCAAGGCCCATTGGCAAAATCGACCGGACGATGCCAAGCCGTTTTTTGCCGTGTTTAATTTTACGGGTTGCCACGAAAGCGGAATCGAAAATGATGCCAAGTACAAATCGGTGACCAAGGACCTGACGCCGGATCAACGGCAAGATCCAGCCAAGTTGACCACGCTGCCGCCGTATTACCCCGATACCAAGATCGTTCGCGAGGATTGGAAACGTAATTATGAATTGATCACAGCGATGGACGCGTGGGCCGGGGAACTGATCGATGAATTAAAACAGGCGGGACTTTACGAGGAGACGATCATTTTTTATTGGTCCGACCACGGCGTGGGTTTGCCGCGAGCCAAGCGATGGCTTTACGATTCGGGTACGCGTATTCCGATGATCGTTCGGATTCCCGCAGCGTTTCGACATGCAGAACAAGGACATCCCGGCACTGTCGATTCACGACTGATCAGCTCGACCGATTTTGGGCCGACGGTTTTGAATTTGGCGGGCGTTCCATTGCCGGACCGATTGCAAGGACGGCCGTTTCTGGGCAATGACTTGCCTGAGCCACGCCGGTACGTCTACGGTGCTCGAGACCGAATGGACGAGCGTTACGACATTATTCGATCGGTGCGTGATTCGCAATTTCGGTACGTTCGCAACTTTGAACCTTTGAAACCCTATTACCAATACATGAATACGCCCGAAAAAGGGGCGACGATGCGAGAGATTCGGCGGGCCGAACAGACGGGCGAATTGTCACCCGCCATGAAACTTTTCAGTGCTGCGACCAAGCCGGCCGAAGAGCTTTACGATTGCGATGCCGACCCGCACGAGATCAACAACTTGGCCCAAAATCCGCGATATCTGGATAAACTAAACGAGATGCGTGCTGCCTTGAAAGATTGGCAAAACGAGATTGGGGATATCGGGTTGATTCCCGAAGCAGAGATCGAGATTCAAGAAAAGTTAGCCGGTTCTCGTTTCGAGATTCTAAATGGCGGCGACGACTCGGCAGCCAAGTTGCAACGCCTGGTGGACATCGCGACTAAGGCGTCCCAGGGACCGACCGTGATCGATGATCTGATCGCGGGTCTGAATGATTCGGATCCATCGGTCAGATACTGGGCAGCAACCGGGATTGGCAACATTGGTAGCAATGCAAATGCGGCGCGGCCGGCGATTGTGGCGGCCTTAGGCGATTCATCACCGAGCGTGCGAATTGCTGCGGCACGGGCGGCGGCCAAGTTGGGCGAATCGGACGAGGCGATCGAGGTTCTCAGGAAAGAACTCAAGAGTAAGCATCAGTGGGGGCGTCTTGCCGCGGCGATTGTGCTGGACGAAATGGACGATTTGGCCAAGCCAGCGGTCGCGGACCTGCAAATGGCCTTGAAAGATCAGCCCAACAAGTACATCGTTCGTGTAGCCAATCGAGCGCTCAACGAATTGCTGGGCGCGGACCACGTCGTGCCTTAGAAAAATACGGGCTCATCGACACAGGCGTCGGCTCACACAAGTTTCTTGCTCAATCCAGGATGCAATCGATTCATGATGATGTCTGCTTCCCGTCGTGGGATTTTTCTGGTGGTTGCCTTGCTGGCAATCTCAACCTGCTCCTGTGCCTCTCAGATGGCGAATCATCGGACGGGTCCCACCGACCCGGATGCACCGACGGAGTTCACGTCGACTCCGTCAGGATTGCGATATCGAGTGCTACGTCAATCCGACGGTGCGAAACCGACCGCTTCGGACGAGGTGCGCGTTCATTATGCGGGATGGTTGGATGATGAAACCGAATTCGATAGTTCGTACGCGCGAGGAGAAGCAGCTGAATTTCCGCTCAGTGCCGTGGTTCCCGGTTGGACAGAAGGGCTGCAGTTGGTAGGCGAAGGCGGCATGATTGAATTGGAGATACCGTCAGATTTGGGTTACGGTCGACGCGGTTCGCCGCCATCGATCCCACCCAATGCGACATTGCACTTTCGTGTCGAGTTGTTGGAGATACTGTAAGTCACGTCGGATGAATCGTTGCCGAGGTTCCCTAGCGGCGTTCACCTGAGAAAGCGTGCGAGGCGGAAAAGTTCTGGCACACACGCATTGGATTGATCGTGAACCATCTGCGCCACCATCTCGCCCAGCACACTGGTGAATTTGAACCCGTGACCCGAGAGCCCCGCAACCACGTTCACAGCGGGTGTGTCGGGCAGTTGATCGACGATGAAATGTTCATCGGGAGTTACGGTGTAAAAGCAGCCTGAACGGTCACGCGGCGGGCTTTCGAGTCCAAGGGTGTATTGCTTGTTGAATTCACAGACCAACTGCGCGTCCGGTTCGTCAACATCCCGAACCGGTATGGTTGCGTCCGATAGAACCCGTCCGCCGCTGTGTCGCGAGACTTTCACTCCTGAGTTGTCCAGGCGGGGAAAACCATAGAAGTATCCCTGTGGCGTCTCGAAAAAGAAGCATGGGAATTCACTGGCGAGATCGAATCGGGCATCGTCAGTCGCAAACCAATATTGGTACTTGCGTAGCACCGTCAACGGGACACCGTAGCGGCCCAGCAGCGGTCCGCTCCAGGCGCCGCTCGCGACGACAAGATGTCGGCAGTACTGAGTTCCATCGTCTGTCGTCACGGAAATGTGAGAGCCATCGACCTGCCACTTGCGTACTGACTGATTGTGAAGACAAACGCAGCCCGATGCTCGGGCGAGTGACAAATGAGCGTCGACGCATGATTCAACACGCAGAAACCCGGCGTCCGATTCGATGACCGCTGTCCAATCATGATCGCCACGAAGAACCGGCCAACGCGATGTGACCTCGCTCATCTGCAGTTGTTGTACATTCAAGTCATGGTCGCGGGCGCTTTGCAAAACACCCGGAACAACGACACCATCGGCAGGACCGATTTCGACGATCCCCGTACGCTGATAAAGTCGCTGTCCCGATTCTTGCTCAAGCTCTTTCCAGAGTCGATACGCGCGTCGTAGCAAGGGAACGTAGTCGGGATGCTCAAAATACGCTTGCCGAATGACCCGTGTCCGGCCATGCGAACTGCCGCGATCATGGACGGGTGCGAATTGGTCGATCCCCAAAACTTTTCGTCCCGTCTTGGCCAAATGGAATGCGGCAGAGCTGCCGACGCCACCTAAACCAATCACGATCACGTCCCAGTGGCCAGTCAACGATTTTTCCTCGCGTATTGGTTCGATTGCGACTGGTGTCGCGCAGGTCGATTACGATTCAACTATGATCGTTTGCACCGAAAATAGACTCCCACATTTTTAAGCATCCATTGCCATGAATCATTCGTTCGATCGTCGTCGTTTACTTGGCGGTTCACTGATCGCTGCCGCCGCGACCGCTACGATTTCCGCCGACCGGCTCCACGCAGCAGGCGAAGTAAAAAACTCACAGCCTTTAACCGATGGGAGTGTGGTCCTGTTCCAAGGTGATTCAATTACCGACGCCGGGCGCGACCGAAAAAATCAGCAAGCCAACAACGGGCGTTCCTTTGGACGAGGGTACCCGATGTTGATCGCCAGCGGATTGCTACGTGACCACGCGTCCTCGAATCTGAAGATATTCAATCGAGGGATCAGCGGAAATAAGGTTCCCGATTTAGAGAAGCGTTGGGACACTGATTGCATCGATCTGCAACCTGATCTGTTGAGCATTCTGATCGGGGTCAATGATATCTGGCACAAATTGAACGGGCGTTACGACGGCACGGTGGCTGATTACGAAACAGGGCTGCGAAAGTTACTCGAGCGAACGCAGGAATCGCTGCCCAAATGCCGGATCGTGATCTGTGAACCGTTTGTGCTGCGTTGTGGAGCGATTAACGACAAATGGTTTCCAGAGTTTGATCAGCGACGCGAGGCATGCTTGAACGTGGCTCGAAACATGTCGCTGACGATCGTTCCGTTCCAATCGATGTTCGATGACGCTGTCAAACAGGCTCCCCCGAATTACTGGGCCGCAGATGGAGTTCACCCCACGATGGCTGGGCATGCTCTGATGGCGAAAACCTGGCGTGGGGTTGTTGGCGTATAGAGCCCAATTTTGCAGTTTCGGTCGCCTGGGTGCTGTGGGGTATTTGCAGCCAGCAGCGAAAGTAGGCATAGTATCAGTCACTCGCGATCCCCGAATTCGCAGCACCGGGGATTCGCGACCCAGACACGACCGGCTGCATCTTTTTCGGAATTTGAGATGAAACGTTATTCACGCCCCACGCTTATCCTGCTTTTGATGTCAGTTGTTTTGCCCGGCGGTGGCGTCGATGCGGACGGATTTCAGCGTTTGCGGCTGAAACGACGGGCGGCCCGGCCCTGTAATGTGCCCTGCCCAACGTCTTGTCCGACGGCCGCACCGGTGCAAGTCGCCCAGGAAGTTTACTCTGCGCCGGCGATCGCCCCTGCAGCAGCGAGTGGTTCGTCCTGCTGCACCGCCGAAATCTACAACCATCCAGAGTTTGCATCCAACGTCCCCGACGGCACTGTCGTGTCATTGGCTGCTCCGGCGGCGGGTACTGTCATCGTCGGTAGTGGTTGTGAAGTACTGCCACCGCCGGTAGCGGTCGCGAACTTCGACAGCTTTGTGCCCAGCGAATTGAACGTCCAAATGACGGGCGAGATCAAATCGATGCGTGCCAAGGTCGAAGCCTTGGAAACCACCGTGGCAGAACTACAGCAATCAGTCGAAGAGAAACAAGCCGCGCTCAAGCAGTCTCAAACGCTGGCTAGTTCCAGAAAGGAAGAAACAGAGAAGCAGTTGCAGCAATTCATGGAAGCATCGAAGCGTGCGACCGAGGCAGAAAAATCAGTCAAACAGGCTCAAGCAAAACTGAAAGACGCAGAGAAGGATCGACAGCGAGTGATGGCTGAAGCCACCGAGTCGCGAGGCAAGATTCAGGAGGTGAGTGCGGAATTGGCGAAAGCCCGCGAAGCTTTGGTTGAGGCCAAAAAGAAGAGTGAAAAGTTGGTCGAAGAAGCAGCGGCTCAACGTGCGAAGTCTGATGCGATGCGGAAACAGGCCGTCGCGGAAGCAACAAAAATCCAGCAGCAATCGGTCGAGGCGAAGGCGGCGGCGGAGCAGGCGATGCAGGCCAAGCAAGAGGCGGTGCAAGAGGCACAGCAGGCCGCACAGCAAGCCAAGGAGCAGCTGCAAAACGTTCGTAAGCAGAACGGCAATTTGAAGAAGCAAGTCGAAGCGTTAAAAAAACAACTCGCCGCGGCGCAAGCAAAACCGGATACGACAGAGAAAAATCAGCCCAAGAAAAATCAAAAGAACGACGCCGATCAAAAAAACGCTGACAAGAAAGGTGCTGAGAAAAAAGGTGCTGAGAAAAAAGGCGCGAAGAAGGATGACGCTCAGAAGAAAGACGACGACAAGAAGGCTGTTGAGGCAAGTGATCCCGTCGCGACTAAAGGGGACGAAAACGCTGAGCCAGCCGTGAAGTCTGGTGTTGAAGAAGAGACGTCCGGGGACGAGTAGTCCTTCCAAATACAGCGGGTCGCCTAGCTCTTTGCTGCGGTCGTTTGCATCATCAAGACGAGTTCGTCCAAGCGGGCTCGTCTTTTTTTTGCGCGCGGTGGCGGCGTCGCGTGATCGCCGTCGTGAATCGCGCGGGCAAGCAGCTGTTCGCCGTTGTGGCCCGATCGTTAGTGCCATTTCAAATCTTTTGAAGGCCAGGATCTGGCCTGTCGCGACTTTGCCAGGACAGGTCCTGGCCTACGATCTACGATTAGCCGGCATCGATGATGAAATGATTTCGCCTACGGGACGGATTGCGGGACTGCGACAAAATCAAACGCCAGTTGTGTCATCACAGGCTTGGCGGCAAATTCGTAGAGTGTCTCGAGTGAAAAACCAATCGGATGATTGCGGCCCATCACATATTGGCGAAGATCATTTGTGCCGTTTGGCGGAACCGCCACTTGAGCATCAAATCCATGAATGGACAAATCACGTGCCAAGTCCCTGGCACCGGCGCGACCGGGTGGGTCGTTGTCCGCGATGACGGTTGCGCAGCGATAGCCCACGCGTGACATATAATCACACGTTTCCAGCGAGAGTCCACGGCAACTCGGTCGGCCGATACTCGGCAAACCAAGGTCGATGGCAGCACACATGTCGCTGGCGCCTTCGACAATGTAGACAGCATCCCCGCGCGGTCGATCGCTGCGGGAGATAAACAGGCCGGCATGGCTGCCCGTGACAGACCATTTTTTGCGGCCGTCGTCGCTGCGCAATCGGATTCCGATTACCCGTCCGTTTGCATCTCGCATGGGCCATGTGGTGGCACCGTGATCGGCAGAATAACCGACGCACAAACTGCGAAGACTATCAACGGAAACGCCCAGTTGTTCAGAGAGAGTTTGGAATTGACGACTTGATATTCGACGCATCGCGTCGGCTGTTAAACGTGTCATTCGTTCGACTTCAGCAGCAGATACCTGCCGCTTGGCCGGTCGAGCGTCCCTTGACGTCGCGATCGGAATCGGAAGAAATCCACTGTAACCGCCGTCACGCCGTGCGTCGTGGCCGATGCCCAGGTAATCGATCAGCCATTGCACGGCATCGGCGAACGCAACATTTTGGATCCACATCAACGTTGCCAGGCCGTCTCCCGGACGAGGATTGGTTCCACGGGTGAAGCAGTGCCGGCAATGAACGGCGCCACGATCGTCGACGTTGTCAAAGGCCGCAAAGCGATCGGTTCCGCCACATCGTGGGCAAGGGTGTCCGCGGCCGTCCAGGAATTCGGCCGGGATGCCGGCGGCGATTAGAATCTGGACCCACCGACCTTGTGCGATGTCACGGAGCTGTGAAGCGGACGGTCGCGACATCGGGCGGAGACCCATCGAGTGACGGCGTAGAAATAGGAGCAAACACTCTCCATTTCATTCGTCGACTCGATGCCGGCCCGGTCAATACCGACGGGTCAGATTGCCGGGTCGCAACGATCCTGAGGATTACGGCTCACAGGGCCGGTCTCACTGGCCTTCGATGTATTTGAGCTGGATCTCTGTGTCGGGCAGTTTTTGTTTCAGCTCGTCGACGCCGGCTTGGGTCACTCCCGTCCGAGTTACCTTCAAGTCTTTGAGCGCCGTCAAGTGTGATAAATGAGGCAATCCATCATCGGTGATCTGCGTCGAACCGAGATGCAAGAATGTTAACGCTTTGAGATCACTGAGAAATTTCATTCCGTCGTCGCTCAAACGCGTGTTATCCAGATTCAGTGATTGCAGCGCCGTGAGAGTTTTCAACGGTTCGATTCCAGCGTCGGAAATATTGACTCGCCAAAGATTAAGCTTCTTTAATTGCGGCATTTTTGCGAGTGGTTGCATTGCCTGATCGGAGATTTGCAGGCACTCGCTCAAGTCCAGTTCCTCCAGCTTTGTCAGTGCCGGCAGCTGCGCCAATCCTTCCGCGTCGATTTGATTCTTTGCCACCCGTAGCTTTTTTAAATTGGGAAACGCCGACATGGTCGCAATTGCGTCGTTGCCGATGGTCGTTTCGGCCATGTAGAGTTCCGAAAGGTTTTTCAGCCCCGTCAATTTCTTGACTCCGTCATCGCTGATCCACAGGAAATCAAGTCCAAGAACTTTCAGGTTGCCCAGTTTGGCGACGTGGTCCATTCCATCGTCGCTGACATCGCAAGAGACTTCCTTGCCGGACATCTTCAACGCCTTCAGTTTTGCCAAGTTGGTCAGGTGCGCTAGACCCGCGTCACTGATGGAGCATTCGCGTAAGTCCAGGTTCTCGAGCGTGGAGATCGTTCCCAGGGTGGCCAGACCGGCGTCACTGATGCCAGTTCCCAGCAAGAGGACGGATCTTAGTCGCGGCAATCCGGCAAGTGATTGAAGCGCGGAATCGTCGATCGTTTGGCCGCGGAAGTCGACTTCGATAATGTTATCGTTGCCGTCGCGACGGATTTTGTCGGTGATCGCTTCGATCGCGTTCACCGAATCGGCATCGTCGGCGGTGGGCACCGCAGCCGGCGGCGCAACCGACCGAGTCGGTGCAGGCATTTTTGGCTGCGACGTTGTGATCTTCGAATCACAGCCGGTCAAGAGAATCAACGGGCAGACGAACGACAATACGATAGATCGAGTCAATGGACAAACTCTCCTAGCGGGACAAGAGGGATTCAATCGTCGGTCACGTCAACGTTGCGACGACGCTGAGCATCTTACCCGCATCAGCGGAGCTTGTCGGTGACGAGTGGCCGACGATTGGCAGTTCCAGCTAGTACTGCAACCGAGAATGAGCGTGGGATAGGCTTCCAGCCTGTCGATGCGACAAATGACAGGCTGGAAGCTTATCCCACCTCTAAATCGCTCGATTCCTGATCAAGGTCAACAACCGGCTTCAGCATGAATCCAGAGTCGACAAAACATCGCGTATGCGATGGATCGCGTTTTGCAGATTCTCGATTGAATTGGCATAACAAAGCCGCAGGAACCCTTCGCCTTGTGAACCGAACGCCGTGCCCGGTAGCAGTGCGACGCCGGCCCGGTCCAGTAATAGCTGGGCGATTTCGGAGCTTGTACGCCCAAGATCTTTAATATTCGCAAATGCATAAAAC
>JABDKS010000192.1 GCA_013002105.1 Pirellulaceae bacterium
GTGGGGCCCCGACCGCACGTGATCGCCTGCTGTCGTTGCGATTCGGAGCAGCAGCGGTGCGAGCGCTCGAAGAGGGTCAAACCAACGTCATGGTCGCGCTCGATCCTCCGACCGTTCGCTATGTCCCGCTGGAGCAATGCACGCAACGAACCAAAACCGTCCCCGTCGATTGCGATACGATCCTGACCGCTCGCGATCTGGGGACCAGCTTTGGCGATTGAAATCACTCTAGGAGTTGGGCGCGACTGCCAGCCGCGATTGGCAAATCGTAACCCGACCGTCAATTTTGAAATGAAGCCTTTTTCATAACCCGCAGCGTAAGTTTTGAAGTTGCGCTTTTCGACAGCCCGGAGCGACACAGCTGCGCGCTGTTTGTGTCGCCCTCCGGACTAGGACTTGTACTTTCCGGTACCCATCGGCTTACGCCGACGGCAGTTCCTGTACCGCCCCGGGCTAAGCGAACTGGAAAAAACGCAACTTCAAAAAGCGTCAGCCAGGCAACACGTTACGAACCGTCTCTGGAGCTGTCCAATTAGCCCCTGACCCGCATCGGGGCAAACTGAAAGCGGGCAAAACAAACGACCGTTGTCCGCCATCGGTGCAAGTTATATGGTCTGATAACCGGTACCAGCCTCGCAACCGAAATCCAACGATCGGCAATCGCGGGTTTTCATCCATCGCAATCCGTCACCCGATCAATTCATGACAAACGATTTGGCGAACGAGGGTACGAGGTCCATTTGCACGGACGGACCTGCACCCAATCAACGCGATGTTGCTGCCCCAATAGCAACTCGTAATAGGGTTAAACACTTCCCCTCCCCTGTGTTTAACCACATCGCCGAATCCCCACCCCAATTGATTCGGCGTTAACAGCCTTGCGACGGCAAACGAAAATCGTTTCTTGCTTACCCAATTTGGGAACGATTTTGAGCCGTCACGAGGCTGTTTTTTTTGACGGACTTTTTCGATCAGTCCTGCCAAAGGCCATGGTGGATGCCGCCCTGAATGAAGATCGCGAACTTGCCGTGGCCCGGCAATTCCATCGGCGGATGCGCGATCTCGCCGCCGCTTTCCTCCGCCGCCTTAGCTGCTGCGTCAATGTCGTCCACTAGCAGGTAGGGACGCACCACTGGTTCTTCCTGCTCGTGCATGGGTGCGCGGACACCGATTTTGCCACCATCCGGTAGCGCGGCTGTGCGGGCGTTGCCGAGACCGGCTTCAGGTTCGCTAAAGCTGACGCCATGCAGCTGCTCATAGGTCGCGCAGACCGCATCGACATCAGCAGTCACAATCTCCAGATATTGAATTTGCATGAATGGTTTCCTCCATCATGGGTTTTCAAGTTGGTGTAGCGGAACAGTTTTTTTCTTGCGCAAGCTGTCAAGTACGCTTTTTGTGCCGACCAGCGCGTCAACGTCAATCAGCAATCCAGGTTGTAGCCTGCAGAATGTCCGCGCGGAACAAAACAATCGCGAGAATCAAACAAAAAATGTACGCGATCGCGTGCCAGAGCAAACTTCTTCGCCAGTGCCCGACGAACAACGCAACCGGAGCAATCGCAAAGGAAAACAGCATCAGCACGACGTGCAGATACATGGGAATTCCGAACAGAAACCCACCGGGGTCATGAATGCCGGGGCGTGCCCGCTGGCCAAGTGATACGCTGGCAAGCAGCCAGAAAACCCAAACATAAGCGACACTGATCAGCGGCAGACCGCAAACGACAACGCTTACCCACGACGCGTGTTGCCGAACCCATGAGTCCGGTGACCCGTTTCCAGCGTCATCTGGTACGGGAGTCGAAGGCTCATACGGGTTTCGCGTCATGCATCCTCACGCATTTGTGTTCTGTCAGTTTAGAATTGAGCAGTCGATCGGAAGGGCAAGCCTGGGATGGTAAAGTCTCCCTGCGTTGGCGTCCAACTGGAACACCTGCACGATCAACAGTCGCGTCGTTTCCCGAATTGCGGCGGTGAAAACGTCTTCCACCTCGATCGATGCAAACGAAATCATATGGAGCGAAATCAAAGGAGGCAAATCTTAGCGCAGCGGTCATTTGAACGTGTGATGGTCGCCGATGAACACAAAGTCGCCCGCTTCGTCGAAGAAGAATCCGGCCGTCAATCCAAGTCGAGATTCAAACACGTAGGTGGGTCGGACGCCCGGATGGTCGATTGCGCGAACGATTCCCCTTGATGCGATCCACGCC
>JABDKS010000222.1 GCA_013002105.1 Pirellulaceae bacterium
CGCCACAGCTCTTCTTAGCGTGCAGGCCAGCGAACAATCCGCCGCCTCCGCCGCAGTCTTTTTTCGCATGCAGGCCGGCGAGCAATCCGCCTCCGCCGCAGCTTTTCTTAGCGTGCAGGCCAGCGAGCAGTCCGCCGCCTCCATTGCAAGCTTTCTTAGCGTGAAGCTTTGAAAACAGCCCACCGCCACAGCTACCGGCTTCGGCAGTCGCGGGGTTCAAAGTAAGTGACGCACCCAACAAGAGTGCGAATGCGGCAATGCCGCTCACCACAGTCCGATTCATCGATTTCTCCCAAGAGTGTTCGGAGTGTTTGGTGCGATCCAATTTCGCACATCTTCTTTTTGAGGGCCCAATCCAAAAGCCCTGGATCAAGTGCTGGCAACATCACCAGCGACGACTCGACCGAATCACCACATCGCAGCAAGTACCTCGCTTTGATGTGAGGAAACCGCCAACCGCGCAAGATAGGGTATTTGCACGAATTTTGCGGCTCACGTAATTTCGCCGATACAGTAACCCTGGGCGATTGAGTGTCAATCCGACCAATCGCTTATTTCCCAGGATTCTGGGATCATAGAAATCGCCCTGCAGGTGTGTAATTAGCGGACTTGGGGGCCCAAAGACCGTCAGCGGCGCCACGCGTAGCCGTTTGCGCACGAAAAAACCCCGCTAAAAGCAGGGTTTATGGATATTCCCGGGCTGCTGAAAGCCTTCGCCAGCGAAAAATAATGTCGGCTGCGGCTAACGATTCAACCCTTGCGAGGGGGTTGCCGCCTGCGTCGGATTCGCAGAATTCGCCGGTGTTTCATCCGCTAATAGCTTGGCCATCATCGCGCCGTTCTCAAAATCGATCACGGTAGGATCGGTTCCCGGTTGTAGTTCCATTGCCAGTCCCGAGATCCGCCAGCCCGCTTTTTCTAGCTGCACGGCCCAGACAACTTGAAATGCCGTCGTGCTGCCATCCGGAATCGGCTCGGTCCAGATGCTGTGGACCAGCATTGCGTTGTCCTCGCCCGGAATCGGCTCGGCACGAGTCACTTCGAACTTGGCGTCCGGCGATCCGATCGGTTGAACACTCCGACCGATCCGAGCCAATTCCGACTGCGCTTTGGCCGTCAGGAAGTTTCCGGCGCCCGAGTCGGCGCCGCCGCGACGAACCTGATCGAGAAATTGACTGACGACATCGGTTGGCGATATCGATGCGGATTGATTTGCAGAAACCGGCCGCGCCGACGTTGCCGCTGCGGTTTGGTTGACGTCGCTCTTGCTACATCCAAGGCAGATCAACAAGGCAAATAGGGTAGGGACTACGGCAAAACGAACCATCTACTTGTGCCAGTTCGGGGTGGAAGAATCAAATGCAATACAACCGCGTGATTCCAATTCATCTGGGGTGCCAGTGGGTGCAGACGTTGCGCCGGACCACACAGGGACGAATCGAGAACCAAGCCAATTACCGAGTGTGTAGGAAAACACCAAAGTCGGCGTCAAGTCTGACCGGGAATAGCAAGATGACCGCCGATGCGGCGAATAGGGCACTGACTCGTAGATTCGGCTATCGTTGACCACCGCTTTGTTTCACAATGTGGTTTCTGCGGATCCCATTGCATTGCTTTCAACCCGTTTGCGACTCGCTCTATGCCCCCCGACGAAAACGTGATCGAAGTCGACGAGATGACCGTCGATTTGCGAAATCGCCCATTAGCCGCCTTGCTAGCCTGGCTGATTCCCGGTGCCGGTCACTTTTATCAAGGTCGTCATACCAAGGGGAGTTTGTTCCTGGTCTGCATTTTGACGAGCTGGGTGATCGGTTTTGCACTCGGTGGCGGCCATGTCGTGTATGCATCGTGGCAACCGGGTGACCGCCGCTGGCATTACGCCCTCCAAGCCGGCGTTGGCGCAGTCGCATTACCGGCTTTGGTGCAAGGCGAACGGATGCGGCGCTACACCGATCCCATTTCTGGCGGCACGCTGGCTAGCTACAAACCATTTTGGGGTGGATTCATGGCGCCCCCCTACCGTCCCGTGTTCGAGGACCGTGCCGACCAAGTTTCGTCATGGTATGCCGTGCATGGTGCCGGCTACGAAATGGGAACGTGGTACACGATGATCGCTGGATTGCTGAATATCTTGGTGATCTACGATGCTTACGCGGGCCCACTGGCCATTCCGATCAGCGGTCGACGCAAAGATGACCCCAAAGAAAAAGATGACGCCAAAGAAAACGACAAACCGACCGATGACGACCCATCGTCCGAGCAAGACGCCCCGGCAGCGACATCGTCCGAATCATCCGGCGGCGATCAACCTCATAACAAAAGTTGACAAATCACACCCCGATCGGGTCAATCGAGTCGATGCATGCGATTTTTGATTGGGCCGGTCTCGGCCGACTCACCCGTTTCCTTCCACTCGTTCCAGTCGCCATTCTCGCTGATCGACCCATCCAATAGACGCCAGCCATGTTATCGATCTCCTCGACTTACCTGCTTTATTATCTACCCTTGATCGTGGCCATCTCGTTGGTGTTCGGTGCAACACGTCATGAAGACACGACGTTGATCCTGAAACATTCCTTCCACACAGCACGCTGGATCACGGGCTTTATGGCAATCATCTTCGCGCTGCTGGTGATCATCAGCTGGCTCATCTAGCCGGGTTTGTTTTCATGCGAGTTTTAACGCTTGGCGGCGGTACGGTTGGCCGTTGGGTTGCCGACATGTTGTGTCGCAAGCGACATGACGTCACCGTGATCGACATTGACCCCGAAAAGGTCCGCCGTATCAACAGTGAACTGGATGTCCGTGCCATCGTCGGCAGTGCGTCGCAAAGTACGGTGCTGTTCCAGGGCGATGTCCTTAGCACCGACATCTGCCTGGCCGTCACCGGTACGGACGAAGTCAACATTGTCGCCGCCAGCATGGCCAAAGCACTTGGTGCGCGGCGCAGCATCGCTCGGGTTTATGCCCCGGCTTTTAGCGACCTGAGCACCTTTGATTACCAGCGGCATTTCAACATCGATAGCTTGCTCAGCCTCGAGCAACTCTCCGCGGTCGCTCTAGCGCGTGCCATCCGTAACCTGGGCGCGATTCCGCTGGAGCACTTCACCCGCGGCCAATTGGAAGTTTACGAGATGGAGATCGGCACCAACGCCGACGCCGTTGGATCAAAGCTGCGCGAATTAAAACTGACCGGTGGAATCCGCGTCGGTTCGATCGAACGCGAAGGTCGCAAATGGCTTGCCAGTGCCGAGGACGAATTGCGTGCCGGCGATGTGGTGAGCTTGGTGGGAATGCCCGATGCAGTGAATGACGCGAGGCCGATTTTTTCCGCCGATCTGGATCGCCGCAAACGCCAGAGTGTGATGATTGCCGGGGGAGGCGAAACTGGATTGCACCTGGCCCGCATGCTTTCCACACGCGACTATCGAATCACCCTGTTGGAACGAAACGCGGATCGTTGTGATTATCTGGCCAAGCACTTGCGGGATGTGACGCTGATTCACGCCAACGCCAATCGACGCAGCGTGTTGGAGGACGAAGGAGGTGGCACGGTCGATTATTTCGTCTCCTGCACCGGCAGCGACGAAAGCAACATCATGGCCGGCGTTGAAGCCCGCGAATTGGGTGCCCGCCGCGTGATGGCGGTCGTCGAACGACCCGACTACGCCAACGTGGTCGGCAAACTGGGGATCGATCACGTCGTCAGCGAACGCGAAGTCGTAGCCAAACAAATCTTGGGATTCCTGAACGAAGGTGCCGTGATCAGTCAGAGCCAGTTGCCCAACGGTTCCATTGGCGTCTACGAACTGGAAGTCGCCGAAGGCACAAAAGTAACCGAGGCGACTTTGTCCGAATTGCCACTTTCGGGCCGATGCCTGATCATGGCGATTCAACGTGAAGGATTCATCCGTGTCCCGACCGCCGACGACCAGCTAAAAGCCGGCGACGTGGTCGTCGCATTGATCGATCTGCAGCGGGTCGACGAATGCCTGAATCTGTTTAACAGACCCACGATCGAAAAGAACGGCAGCGAGAAAGCAAACGCCGCCAAGACCAGCGGTAAGTGATCCCCAGCTCATCGATCCAGCAACCAATCGATCCAGCAACCAATCGGTCCAGTCGCGTCCGATCCAATAGCCGAGGGACCCAACTGCCAACGATCGCTCCCCCAATCCTCACTTCTCCGGTAATCGGGGTGAAAAACCCCACCACCACGGCGGAATGTTCGCTGAACTTTCCCATGCAGCATAAAAGGACTTGCGTCGGCACAGTAAAATAGGAGCACCCACCCCCCAAGCCTCGGCTCCTCTACGCACCCCCCGGCTTCGCATCCGCCCTGTTCGCATTTCTCGACTTCGCAGCTTCCCACTCATGCTCCGATTGTCCACTACTCGTCCCTCCTGGTCGGCCGTTTCGTGGTTCACCCGCGCCGTGCTTGTCGCGGTTGTGGCCTGCGCGGGAATCAAGCCGATCGCCGTTAAGGCGGCCGATTCCGAATTAGCCGACAGCGTGCCGATGTCCGTGACATCGTCGGTCGATTTTTCGCGTGACGTTCGACCTATTTTGTCGGATCACTGCTACGCCTGTCACGGACCCGACGAAGCTGAGCGGCAGGCCGATTTACGACTGGACACTGCTGATGGAATCGCCAGCATGATCGAGCCGGGTGATTTGACGTCCAGCGAACTTGCCGATCGCATTGCGACCACGGATCCGGATCGGATCATGCCACCGCCGCGATTTCACAAGCCATTGTCGCCGCAGCAACAGGCGACGTTGAGGGAGTGGATCGCCAGCGGTGCCACGTTTGAGCAGCACTGGTCGTTCTCGCCGCCTGTTCAACGCAAACCGCCGTCACTTGCAAATTCGCTTTCGCCAATCAAGAACGTGCCCGCAGTCCAATCGGTCGCATCGACGCCGATCGATTCCTTTCTACTCGCACGGATTCAACAAGCCGGCCTGACTCCCAATTCGATGGCCGACCGACGAACACTTCTGCGACGCGTCTGCTTGGACCTGCTGGGGCTGCCACCCACTCGCGAGCAAGTCAACGAATTTTTGAGCGATCAATCACCTGATGCCTACGAACGGCTGGTCGATCGATTGATGCAGTCGCCGCGATTTGGTGAACACATGGGGCGGCACTGGTTGGATCTGGTTCGATATGGCGACACCCACGGATTGCACTTGGACAACTATCGCGAGATGTGGCCCTATCGCGAATGGGTTATCAATGCGTTTAACCAAAACATGCCGTTTGATCAGTTCATCACCGAGCAACTTGCCGGTGACTTGTTGCCCGGTGCCACCGATCAGCAATTGATCGCCAGCGGATTCAATCGATTGAACGTGACCACCAACGAAGGTGGATCGATTTATGACGAAGTCTTTGCACGCAATGTGATCGATCGGACCGACGCGTTTGGAATTGTGTTCTTGGGTCTGACCACCGGCTGCGCCGTTTGTCACGATCACAAATTCGATCCGTTGACCCAGCGCGACTTCTACGCTCTGTCGGCTTATTTCAACAGCCTCGACGGACGAGCAATGGACGAGAACATCAAAGATCCCGCCCCGGTGCTGAGGGTTCCCAGCGACCAGCAAAAAGAGCTGCTGAAACAGTACGACGACGCGCTGGCCGAATTGCAGCAGGAAATGACCCAGCCCATCCCCTCGGTTGATCAGGCACAACGAGCTTGGGAAGCATCGCTGATTAGCGGTCAACCGCCCGCCACCGCTGTACTCAAGCCGCTCATGGCGACGAGCGAAGTGGGCAAGGAGATGATGACCCACGACGACGGGTCGGTCGAACTGGTTGGTCCCGCCGCCGATAAAGACACCACCACCATCGTTGCCAGCCTGCCGACCGGATCCAGCTGGCAAACGCTGCAATTGGAGGCGTTGACCGAGACGCCACAAGATCGCGTCGGCGCGTCGTCCAATGGCAACGTCGTATTGTCCGAGATCGTGATCGAAACATCCGACGACCAACAAAATTGGATCCCGGTTCCGATCAAACACGCGCTTGCTGATTTTGAACAAGCCGACGGTCCGTTTGAAGTTCGCTTTGCGATCGATGAAAAAATTAACGATGGCGAAGGCTGGGCGGTAGGCGGACACCAGCAAACGGGTCCACGTACAGCCTGGTTTGTCGTCCCCGCCTTGATGTCAGAAGCACAGGACCCGCAAACACAGATTCGAATTCAACTGAAATATCAGTCCAAGTTCGCGGCGCACCAATTCAAACGAATCCGTCTCTCGCTCAGCGATGCCGCACCGAGTGTGCCCGAGAGCCAGCAAATCACCTTTGGGCCGATCCATAGCATTGGCCCGTTTCCGGTCGAAAGCGCCAGCCCCGGTTATGGCCGCACGTTTGCTTCGCGCGGCTCGGACTTCGATGCCGATGCCGTGTTCAACTACAACGACAAACCGTATCGCTGGCGACACCGCGACGACATTGTTCCGGTAGAAGTCAACGAACTCGAAACGATCCCCGATCGCGCGTCGGTGATGCTGCTGCACCAGAGCATCCAAACACCGCGAGCTCAAAAAGCGACCTTGTTGATCGGCGCCGATGACGGACACGTCGTCTTTCTCAACGGCAAACGGGTCGCGTTGGAGCGAGGCCCATCGAGTATCAAACCGTTGCACTTCGAGTACGACGTTGATTTGGTCAAGGGTGCCAATCGTCTCTACGTCAAAGTGGTCAATCACGGCGGTCCTTCGCAGCTTGCCTTCGCGTGGCGTTCACCCGCGATCGCTCCACCGGCGCATCTGGTCCAGAGCCTCCAGACGCCTGCGGATCAGCGTTCCAAGGCGGATCGTGATGCGTTGCGCAAATACTATCGATCCGCGTACTGCCTGCATCCCGATTGGCTCGCCCGTCTGGATCATGCCAAGGGGATTCAGGTCAGTCGCGACAAAGTCATCGCCCAGTCACCGACAACCTTGGTCTGGAAAGAACTGCAAAAACCACGTCAGGCGCGGATTTTGGTGCGTGGGCAATACGATCAGCCCGGTGATCCCGTTTCGCGTGGTACGCCCGGTTTCTTGTCGCCGTTGCCCGAGCAGGCACCCAACGATCGCCTTGGCTTGGCCCGTTGGTTGTGTGATTCACAAAACCCTTTGACGGCACGGGTCGCGGTCAATCGTTTTTGGCAACAGCTATTTGGCACAGGATTGGTCAAAACCAGCGAAGACTTTGGCAATCAGGGTGCACCACCGAGCCACCCTGAGCTACTGGATTATTTGGCGGTTGACTTTCGCGAAAATGGATGGGATGTCAGACGGTTGATTAAAACGATCGTCATGTCCGATGCTTATCGCCGCAGCGCGGACGTCACAGCGGAAATGCTCCGTATCGATCCCAACAATAGATTGCTCGCTCGCGGGCCCCGGTATCGACTCGATGCCGAAGTTTTGCGAGACCAAGCCCTCGCGCTCTCCGGGCTGCTAAAGAATCAGATTGGAGGACCGAGTGTTAAACCGCCGCAGCCCGACGGACTATGGCATGCGGTCGGTTTCACCCGCAGCAACACCGCCAAATTTACGGCCGATACCGAAGATCAAAAAATCTATCGTCGTAGCGTTTACATCTTTTGGAAACGCACCAGCGCCCCACCGCAAATGTCGACTTTCGACGCACCCAGTCGCGAATCCTGTACCGCGCGGCGTGAACGCACCAATACGCCGCTGCAGGCCTTGGTGCTGATGAACGAAACCCAATACGTCCATGCTGCCAAACATTTGGCTCAGCGGGCCCTCGACCAACCGGAGCGGATGTCCGTAGCGGAGAAAGTCGCCTGGTTGTTTGAATCCGTCACCATCCGACCGCCGGGGCCAGAGGAGCAAAGCGAATTGGTTCAGTTGATCGGTGACCTGACAAGGTTTTACGCGGCCGACACCGAAGCCGCCGTGAAATTAGTCGGCCAGGAGAAATCGGGCAGCCAGCAGAATTCGCTCGCGAAGCAGAAATCACACGGGCAGGACGCGACCGACGCGGTTGCACAGAAAGCCGCCTGGACGATTCTTGCCAGCACGCTGTTAAATCTTGACGAGGTGGTTTCGAAATAAACATGTCGCATTCAACAGATCCGTCACTCGACTTCAGAATCAACCTGACCCGCCGCGCGTTCTTTTCTCGCGGGTCGGTGGGTTTGGGTGCTGCCGCGCTGGCTAGCCTGGATGCAAAAACACAGGCCGCAGCTTCCGTCGGACAAAAACGGATTGGTGGCCTGCCGAGTTTGCCCCACCATGCGCCTCAAGCCAAACGTGCCATCTATCTATTCATGTCGGGTGCTCCCAGTCAGATCGACATGTGGGATCACAAACCCAAAATGGCCGATCTGTTCGATACCGATTTGCCTGATTCGATTCGCCAAGGTCAGCGTCTGACCACGATGACCAGTGGCCAATCGCGTTTCCCGATTGCGCCCAGCATTTACAAATTTTCGCCACATGGGCAAGCCGGTACGTTGGCCAGCGAATTGGTTCCCCACATGGCGCAAAAAGTGGACCAGATCGCATTGGTCAAATCGATGTATACCGAAGCGATCAACCACGACCCGGCGATCACCTACATCTGTACCGGAGATCAGTTGCCGGGCAAACCAAGCCTTGGCTCCTGGCTCAGTTACGGACTGGGAACCGACAATGAGAATTTGCCGGCGTTCATGGTGATGACCGCCACCTGGTCAGGCCGAAAAGACGCCCAAGCGCTTTACAACCGATTGTGGGGCAGCGGTTTTTTACCCAGCAAGTATCAGGGTGTCGCGCTGCGTAGCACGGGGGATCCGGTTTTGTACCTGAGCAATCCCGACGGAATCAATGCGTCGGTTCGTCGACGAATGCTGGATTCACTTGGTCGGTTGAACAAGATCACGGCCAACAATACGGGCGACCCGGAGACACTAGCTCGAATCGCCCAATACGAAATGGCATTTCGCATGCAGACCAGCGTTCCCGACTTGACCGACATCAGTGACGAACCGCAATACATTCTGGATTTGTACGGACCCGACGTCACGATTCCAGGCACGTTTGCCAACTGTTGCTTGATGAGCCGCCGGATGGCGGAACGTGGCGTGCGATTCACGCAAATTTTTCATCGTGGTTGGGATCAGCACGGTCAGTTACCAAAAGACTTGCCCGGACAATGTCGCGACGTCGACCAACCCTCTGCCGCATTGTTAACCGATCTGCAGCAACGGGGGATGTTGGATGACACGCTGGTTGTCTGGGGTGGCGAATTCGGCCGGACCATTTATTGCCAGGGGGAATTGACCAAGACGACTTACGGACGCGACCATCATCCCAAGTGTTTTACGATCTGGATGGCCGGCGGCGGAGTCCAAGGTGGCACGGTCCATGGCGAAACCGATGATTTTAGCTACAACGTAGTGAAGGATCCTGTGCATATTCGTGACCTGAACGCCACGATTTTGCATTTGATGGGCATTGAACACGAACGATTCACCTATCCCTTTCAGGGGCTCGACCAACGGATCACCGGCGTCGAAGAGAGTCGTGTTGTTCACGAAATCCTGACATAGCTTTCTTCGTTCTCCTACTCGATCACACGCAACTACTTGATGGATCAAGATCTCACCCCACTGCTCGGTGAATCAGCTGACCCGGTCGCAGCCGGCTACCACCTACACGAACTCGCCGACGGTGGACCCGCCAACGGTCTCGCCCTGCTGCTGCAATTGGGCGACCAACTTGACGCGGTTCGGAAATCCGATCCCGCGATCTTGGGCGGCATTTTGCATCTCGTGCATACTCTGATCTTGCGCGCCAGCGGCGATGAAGTCGCGTCGACGCTGCAGTCGATTGATCCGGCATTGATTTTGCAAATCGAAATGGCGCTCCCGGAGCAAACGCCCAATCGACATTTGCTGCTGCATCTGTTGGCGATGATCCGTTCGCAAATTTCGCTGGAGATTTTGCTCGCGATCTTGATGGATCGCCCCCCCAAACAATGGGTCCAGGCCGCCCAGGTTCTCAGCCCGTTAATGCAGCACAAGGATTGGCCCATCGATACGGTCTTCCCCGAATCGCTGCAGTGCCTGATTCATCCTTCGCTGGCCGCGCCGCTGCTGGATTTGGCCAATTACCTGACCCGCCAACAACGCGTCGATGAACATCCCGCCGCAGAGCAATTACAAGCGCTCAATCATCTCCTAGGCGAAGTCAGTCATCGATTGGGTAGCTTTGAAGAGAATCCTCGCGCGTTCGGTACCGATGTCGATACCGTTCAGAACACGTTGGGCGAAGCGGTTGCATTGGCCGTATCGCTTTGTGACGCAGTCGGTTTGATTGGCGATCCAAGTTCGATCGGCAAACTGAATCAAACAGTCGAACTCCGTCACCGTCGCGTGCAATGTGAAGCGGCCGGTGCGTTGGCAAAACTGGGCGAAGAATCAGGTCGCACCCGACTGATCGAACTCGCGTCTGATCCCGCAGCACGCTTGCGGGCGATCGAGTATGCCGACGAGATGGGATTTGGCGATCGAATCGATGAACAGTACCGCAGCGACAACGCGACCGCTGAAGCCGAATTAGCACTCTGGCTGAGCCAGCCACAACAGATGGGCGTGCCGCCGACATCGATCGAAGTGATTGATTCACGGCGGATGTTGTGGCCCAGTTTTCACAATCCAATTGATGTGTTTTTGATTCGCTTTGAATACAACTTTGGCGACCGGAATTACAGCAACGTTGGGATGTCCGGTCCGACCTCGCATGCCTTGGCGGCCGACGTGGCCGATCTCCCGGTAGACGACATCTATTCGATTTACGCCGGTTGGCATGCCGAACACCCCGACATTTTCACTGTCGGTGCCGAACAATTCAACGAAGCCCAATTGCGAACCATCGAACCGCTGGAACAACACCTACAGCACCTCGGCTACGATTCGATCAAACCGGAGTTGCTGGGTTTCTTGTTGGATGAACAAGCCGCGGTCTTCAGCGCCGTACGCGACAACACCCAGTGTTTG
>JABDKS010000235.1 GCA_013002105.1 Pirellulaceae bacterium
TCACCAAGCCACCCAAGGCCGAAACGTTGGGCAAGTTTTTTGATAACTGAGGTGCTGCTGGCGCCTGGTTGGTCGTTGATGGATTCACCTTGACGCGAGCAGATCGAACGATCGATTGTTGCTCGTCATGGAAAGTGTGCGCCAGCCAGAGCGGAGCAAAGTTGAGCGCGACATCTGTTTCTTTTTGTGTCTCATCGAACAGGTAGAGATCGCTGGATTTCAGCGTTCGAAGCGATTTCAGACCTTTGAGCTCTTGCCATTGGTTGGTCGAGAGTCTGCAAGTGTTTAGATTCAAACTTTCCAAATTGCGAAGCTTGCTAAAGTTGGCGGGCACCTGACGCCGCGAAAGGTTCACCGCAGTGACGCGATGAAAAATCGTGTGCTCGAAACGCCCAAAAATGGGTTGCAGCCACAGAGGCCCTCGCCAATCAACCGTCACGCGGCTGAAACCAAAGGATGCTCAGCCGTACGAAATCAGGTTCACCGACCAGGGGCCCGGCCAGTTTGCTGATCGCGTGTATTGAACCGGTCGGGTCTTGGTGAAATACGTGTCGGCATCCAACTGGGCAATCACGGCTCGCTCGACGCGATAATCGCGGACATGATGACCGATCCATTGAAACGCAATGGCAAACAGCGCGAACATCGCCAGACACGATCGCAAACTGATTCGAAGCCAACGTCCCCTTCGAAGCCAACGTCGCCGGATTCTACGCATCGCACGTTACTCGCTCTCTTGCATTTCATTCAGGTCGCGATGGCAATCGCGCCATCACGACGTTGATACGGTGATCCCCAACAAAAGGTTCGATCGTATCGCATGGTCCAAGACTATCTTAAATCGGCTATTGAACCAATAGAGTCCCGAACTGACTGGTGTCTTCCCAAGAATCGTCTTCTGCGTGAACCCACTTGGCCACACTGCCACGGGCGCCGTGACCGGCATTGTCGTTGACCTGCAATTCCAGACCCAGCCTGGCACCCGGTTTTAACTCGGCGTGATTGACTTTGATCGCCATTTCGACGATGTAGCCGCGTTTGGTCTGCCGCGTCTTGGCCTGCAAATTGGCGACGTCAAACCCTGCGCCCTGGCCACTCAACTGGCCCTTGAAATCGACTCGATACTGGGCGTCGTCTTGCTCGTAGCTGAATGTGCCCTTTTTGTTCTCGTCGAGAAACAATTCCACCGAGTCATGATCCCAGGGATTCTCGCCAGCGTCCGAGAGCTTGGGGTCTTTGACATTCCAAAGGGCGTAAATGTGTTTATCGTCCCACATTAGTTTCACCGTCGCGGTCGCCATGTCATCGTCACCGATCTGCTGCAAGCCGACGATCGACTGTTGGACCTTAACGGCTTTCGTCTTTTTCCAGATCTCGTCGACTTGGCCATCTAATTTTGGTGTTCCCTTGACGGCAACTGCTGTGTTGGGTGCGGCGGCGTCTTTCGGTTTGCTGGGTTTGTCGTCTGCTGCAGCGGGGATAACGTAAAGGAACAGAATCGCAATGCAGGTGGTGAAGCGAATCATTTCGGTGTCCTCGAAAATCGGAAGCGAAGAGTCGGTGTTGGATTCGTCGGATGATTGTAGTGGTCCCATTGAGCAAGAGTGTCCGTCGTAGTGCGATTTTTACGGGTAACGGGGTGACGATCGGGAGGCTCGCTGCGGCCAGAGGCGGGAGGATGTCTGTCAAATTCATGTTAGAATTCACATTGTCGATCCGTGCCCTTTGTTTACTTTTGTTTGCTCATGACCCGATGTTTCTCCGATTCGCGGATTTCGTGGCTCTTCATTCTGTTCTTTGCCAGTGCTGTGATGTTTGCCGGTGCTGTGATGATCGATAACACGACCTTGAAAGCGCAGAACCGAGAGGCCAGAGGTGTCGACGAATTGAACCAGTCGCCCCCGTCCAAACTGACATCCGATCAGGTTGCGATCTTTGCCAAGCTCGCCCTGACCGGCATCGTTCAGGAGTATCCCAACAAGCCGTCCAACGTGATGGATAGCGCAGCGGACGTTCAGTCCCCGCGTCAGATGCACCCGGTCTTTTACGGCAGTTTTGACTGGCACTCGTCGGTCCACGGGCATTGGATGCTGGCCCGATTGCTGAAACAGCACCCTGATGCACCGATCGCCCAGGACATTCGTGCTGCGCTCAATCAACAACTCACCGCCGAGGCGCTGCAACTGGAAGCCGACTATTTCACGGCCAAACACAACAAGTCGTTTGAACGGATGTACGGATGGGCATGGATGATGCAGCTGGTGTCCGAACTGCACACCTGGGATGATCCTGATGCGAAGCGTTGGCGACAAAGTTTGATCCCGATCGAGCAGCGGATAGTGAGCCTCGCGACCGACTATTTACCCAAGTTGTCGTTTCCGATTCGGACCGGCGTGCACCGGGACACCGGCTTTGCCTTGGGAATGTTGTTGGATTACGCCCGTGCGACGGACAACAGCGAGCTAGAAAAGCTGCTGGTACAAAAGGCCCTTGAGTTCTATCAAGCTGATGTCGATTATCCGGCTCACTACGAACCGTCGGGTCACGATTTCTTTTCGTCCGGATTCAACGAAGCCGACTTGATGCGACGCGTACTATCGTCAGAGGAATACGCGGAGTGGTTGGACAAATTTCTGCCGCAGTTGGCCAACGGTGAACTTGGGCCGATGATGGAACCGGTCGAGGTCAGTGACGTGACGGATGGTCACCTGGTACATCTTGCTGGGTTGAATCTTTCCAGGGCATGGACGATGAAAGGGATCGCCGGCGCGCTGGAAAATGACGATCCACGCAAATTACTTTTACTGACGAGCGTGGATGAACATGCCGAGGCGGGATTGAAATATGTGACCAGCGGCCATTACGAAGGTGAACATTGGTTAGCAACCTTTGCCGTCTACCATCTGTCAAGGTGACTCGGCCACCACCTGCTGGTGACATCGCATGTGAGGGCAATCCCTCAACTAGATTTCGTTCGTTGTGCGGGCGGCGCGCGCAAACGATCCGTTCGTCAGAACCGGTACGCCGCAGCGGCAATCTACCGTCAAAGAGCCGCGTTGAATTTCAGCTTGGATCCGAGGCAGGCTAGAGTTCGACACGTTTGTATAGAGCCGATTGAGATGGGTTGTAGCCGAGCACCCAACCTGGCGCGACACTGCCAGTGCGGTAGCCGGCACACGATCAACCACACCCACCGTCGAAACGATCGAGCTCGTCAAATAGACGACAGAGTCCCTCTTTCAGCTGACATGTCCACGATCAACAATCGCGAATTTTTTCGCCTCCGATTTCCCGATGCGATGCGGCCTACGGCTGTCATCGATGATGGCGAATTCGGTGTCGCGGAGATTTCCGAAGGCGGAATGCGGATTGTGTGTGATCGTCGATGCTGTCACCAGATCGACGATGACATCGAAGCCTTCATTGCTTTCGAAGAGGGTGAGCCGACACACGTCAGTGGTAGAATCTTTCGCAAAGATGGTGACGAGTGCATCATCAAGCTAACCAAACGAATCACATTGAACCGAATGATTCGCGAACAGGCTCGCGTGATTCGCGAGCTAAAAGAAATCGCGTCGAGTCTGGATTCGGCGCGCAGTATCGCTGGACGCCGGTAGTCTTTTGTTGGTGGTAGTCTTTGGTTGAGGTACGAACGCGATCGGTCGATGCAAATCGTTTCGATCAGATCGTCGTAGCGCAACAAAAAAGAGAACCTTGCGGTGAAGGTTCTCTTTTGTGGTGATTTATCAAGCCGCGAGGTGCGCGGTGACGATCAGTAGCGCTTAGTTGCCGAATGGATCGCCGGCCCCGCCAAAGGGATCGGCCATCGCGTCGCCGCCACCGCCGAAGGGATCTGCGTCCGCACCGCCGGCTCCACCAAACGGATCGGCACCTGCATCGGCACTGGCATCGCCACCGCCGAACGGATCGCCACCTGCTCCAGCAGGAGCGGCCGCGACACCGCCGCCGTCATCTTTGAATGGATCGCCCATTGTGCCTTCGAGCGCGTCGTCGGCTTCGACTTTCGGCTGGCCGGCTGCCATGTTCGTGCTTCCAGCGCCGAAGGGATTCTCTGCTGCGGGAGGCGCCGGCGGTGGTGCAACTGCACCAGCCATATTCGCCGGCGGTGCAGGCGCTGCTCGCGTCGGTGCCGGAGCAGCGGCTTGAATCTGCGAGCGACGAACGTCGGATCGCGAGGCCGATGAAGTGAGAGATTGCAAACGTGCTGTTTGACGAATCTGTTCCAGTTTCAATCGTCCGGAACCTTGGAATCGTGAGAGCGATCGTCCGATGGCGGGATTGCTGGTCACACTGGCTTCCAGTTTCGCGCCTTCTTCCCAGTCGGATTGCGCGTCATAGCTATTGCCCAACATCGTGTTAACGATCCCGCGGAAATAATAGACGCGTGGATCTTTGGAGCCGTTATCGATTGCGGTGCTAAAGAGCTGATACGCTTCTTGGTGCTGACCTGCCGACAGAGCGTGCACACCGCGTCCGTAGATCTCGGCCAAGATGGCGTCTTGTGCGGTGGCGTTCGAGGCTGGAACAAAAATCGCCCCAGCGGTCAAAATCGCGAATGCAGCGGTCGTCAAAAAGTTTTTCATCGCGTCAGGTTCCTCTCCCATGCCGTTTCGGATGCGGATGCGTTGGTTGTGAATGGGCCGTCCAACCA
>JABDKS010000240.1 GCA_013002105.1 Pirellulaceae bacterium
GGAATTGGACTATCTAGCGTCCGGCACTTGCCCCACCAACTTTCGTTGATCGGTCCAGTATCGCATGGCACAGTGCCGTTGAATAAAACGCAAAGACGCCAAGACGCAGAGACGCAAAGCATCGAGCAGGAACTCTTTGCAACTTTGCCTTTAAAACTATTCAACGACGTTGGGGCGTGATCCATTTACATCGTCGGCGGACTCGCGAATAGGAGCGACTTGGGTTGCTAAGGACAACCGTGCTGCCAACGACGATGATGGAACAATGCGATGGAAGAAACTCGCGAGTCGGGTGCTTTGCAAGAGAAAGCTCAATGGCGCGAATCGGCCATCGCGGTCGTTCCTCCACCGAAGTCGCGGACCGGTCGTACAACCACGAAGGACACGAAGAGCACGGAGGATGGGATTCGTGTCCTTCGTGGTTCACCGTTTGTCCTGACCGCCCTGGGCCCTGCAGTGTAGAATGTGGAGACGAAGGTGGGACACGGAGGATTCAATTGCGTCTTTGGAAGTGGTTGATTTTTCGCTCGGCACTAGTCAACCCTGCCGTTGCAGTTGGACATTGGCTATTTGTGTAAGACAAATTGTTTTGAATACTAATCCGTACGCTCCGACCACTGATCCAGACACTCCGGCAGGAATCGGGAAGCGGACGTATGTCTGGAATACATTCATTGTCGCCGCAATGTTCGTCACTGGGACAATAGCAGTTCGCTTTCTCGTTTCCTACTACGGCGTTGTCGTCGGCAGTGACAATCCTGGTTCTGATGCATGGTCGGTTTTCGCATTGCAAACCACGAACACTCTATCGATCACTCTGGCAATACTGCTGGTACTAGCTTCATTTTCGACAATGTCATTTCATCGACGTCCACTGTTGACCCGGGTAATCGCGATTTCTGCATGCGTTCTCATCTCGCTTAATTTCCACACGCTTCGATATCGCATTGCTCCCGAATATCCCGCTCGTGCAATGATATTTGCTGCTATGATGCCGACGATGATCATTTTCGGCTGCGGCGTTCCTCGTGCGGCAAGCTACGTTGTTCGATACTTACGCAACCTCGGAACACCTCGAAGCGGCGGGTGACGATGCGGTGCATCAAAGGATTGCATGACGCGTTTATAGATGGAAACCACATTGGCGGTACTCAGTGACGAACGCCGTTCGCCGGCTTTAATCATTTTCCTTCTCCAGCGACTCACGATGATTTGAAATTTTCAACACGCACACTGTTGGGACTGATTCTTTTCATCGCCTTTGCGATGTCCGCGCTCAAATTCGCGGGTGTGTTCGCGGCGCTCTTTGTTGCAACCGTCGCAGCCTTATCGCTAGCAGCAGCGATCGCCGTTATGGTGACGTCCGATGCCCGACGTGCGTTCTCAATTGGTTTCCTCATCCCGTTCGCGGCATACAGTTCGTTTCACTATTGGTCCGACACTTCGTTGGACTTTCACGACGAACAAGCTCTCCCGACGACGAGCGCCTTGGAGCCCTTGCACGACGCGATCAACTCGCGACAGTATTTCGACCAGAACTCGGGCGAATTACTAGTGGACTTCGAGTCTCATCCCGCGAAATACGCGGATCGACCTGTCGGCGCGCGCGACCACCCAAATAGAGAAACGTTTGCGCTCACGGCGCACTCGTTAGCCGCGCTGGTTTGCGGGATTCTTGGTGGCGCTTTCGCGGTCCGTATTCGCGACCGAGAACAGCCCGACGAACCATGACCGACGTACCATGACCGGCGTACCATGAATTGCACCGACGGACGCGAGTTAGGTAAATCAGCCATGGCAACCTCGTCTGCGCGTTTTCGGTGAATTCGGACGCCCGTAGTGTATCCGTGTGTTGCTTCAAATTTATGCGGCTTCTGAGGTGGCAACGCTCATGTCAGCGTCGATTCGATCGTTGACAAAACGTTATTAGTCCGAGTTTATCTCCAGTTTGCGCGTTGCCGCACGGCACGAAGATAGCCACGGACCGTCCGCCGGCTCATGCCAGCCATTTACAAGTCGTCGAATTTTCGTTGGTACGGCCCTACCAGGAAAGAACGGAGAATCGACAGGCAGCTGATCATCGTTGACCATCGGGAAGTTCCGTGTTGAGCGAGAAAGAGAATTCAACAAGAAAACATGCCCGCGTCAGAACAGTCCGCTAAACTAAATCCCCTGCGGCAACGCGTTTTACTTGAACGATGGCGTGCAACGGTACACGGCATAGAATATTTTCAATCGGAAACCATGATGGCCGTACGCGGCAAAGCCGATCGTTCGTCCGTCTGTTGCACGCCAGATTGCAATGGCTGCCAACGGACACGTTTCAACTCGCTCTAGCCGAGTGTCACCGATGACCGCCACTTCGAGATTCATGCTCAACCGCCCAGGAGAAATCCTTGAAAAGTGCAGACACCGCGCGTGTGAAAACACGCATTTCGATTCGATCGCTGCTGACGCTAATAGCATTTGCTGCGCTCGTTTTTGTTGCTTTGAAACAACACCAACACAATCACCAAATGCAGATTCGCCTCGACGCACTTTCCGAGCAAGTTGGACACCTTGATGCTACTGTCGAAGACGCGCAAGCAAAACTCGATCTTCTCAGAGACATCGTCAGCGACGA
>JABDKS010000352.1 GCA_013002105.1 Pirellulaceae bacterium
CCCACAGACCGTCACGCTGCATACTGGCGCTGGTGTCAATCAACATCATCAGTCGTCGACCGGCCAAATCGCTGTCGGAGAATGCGGCGCTGCGGATAAAAGGCCGTGCAAAGGCGGCCGCAAGCAACAGTAATGCCAATGCACGCATCAGCAACAGCGGCCAGTTTTCCAGCCGACTGCGCTTGGTCAGTCGCGGTGGTGTTTGACTGAGAAACATCAACGAGCTGAATTCGACCTCGCCCTTGGGGCGGCGTCGGATCAGATGAAACAGGATGGGCAAACCGATCGCCAATGCGCCCAGAAAGTACAACGGTGCCAGAACACTCATTGGCTGCCACCTCCCGAACGGGCCGGGCGATCCAATGTTGCGGAGCTGGCGGCACCGGATCTGGCGGCACCGGCCAACATGCCCGACCGGGCGGTCGATTTGCCACGGCGTTGTTGGGCGTCGACGATGTGGTACAGCGAGTCATCGACGGGATGGTCGATCACCATCGCGTACAAATCAACGCCCAAGGAATCGCAGGTCGATTGCAAATCGTCGGCGTGTTGGTTGAATTTCTGCAAATACTGTTCGCGGGCGACTTCCGGATCCAAATAGATTTCGCGACCCGACTCCATGTCGACGACCATACTGGGCGCGTCGAGTTTCAGTTCCAACTCCGACGGATCGAGCGTTCGCAAAATGACGACTTCGTGACCACGCGATCGCAAATAGGCCAAATTGGTATGCAGCGTGTCGATGGGTGCCAACAGGTCCGAAATCAGAATCACTAACCCACGTCGACGGATCAAACTAGCGATTTGCCGCAGTGGTGTATCGATGTCGGTGCCGGCGCCGCGCAACGGCTTGGAGAGCGCAACCAACATTTGGTGTAACTGTCCATCGCGACTGCGGGCGCTGATGTAGTCGCCAATTTCAGCGTCGAAAGTCAACAATCCGACGCTATCACGCTGCAGAGTCAGGTAATAGGCAAGTGTCGCGGCAATTGTGCGCGCGTATTCAATTTTTGTGTATTCCAACGAACCAAACCCCATCGATTTGCTTTGGTCGACGACCAAATAACAACGGCGATTCGTTTCGTCTTCGAATTTTTTGATGAAGTATCGATCGCTGCGTGCGTACAGTTTCCAATCGAGACCGCGGAGGTCATCGCCGACCGAGTAGGGACGGTACTCACTGAATTCGACCGATGCACCGTGGATCGGGCTGCGGTGCAGTCCGCTAAAGAATCCTTCCACGACGGTCTTGGCACGCAACTGTAGATTCTTGATCCGCATGATCGTCATCGGATCCACACGCGCCGTCACCTGGGATGGCGCGGCGGAGGCGGAAGGCTCGGTCGTGGCAATCGATTTAGCCATTACACAGCCGCAGTCGTCGTCGAAGGAGAAACAGAAGACAACAGTTTGTCGATGACATCCTCGATCGTTACACCTTCGGCTTCGGCTTTGTAGCTGAGCAGGACGCGGTGACGAAGCGTCGGGTGGGCGAGCGCCCGAATGTCTTCCATGCTGACGTGAGCGTTACCATTGAGCAGCGCACGTGCCTTGCCGCCGAGCACGAGCGTTTGCGCGGCGCGCAGTCCGGCGCCCCAACTGACCCATTGGTTGATGAAATCGGGTGTTCCGTCGCGACCGGGACGAGTCGATGAGGCAAGTTTGACGGCGTAGGCACCGACCTCTTCGGCAATTGGAACCTTGCGAACCGCATCGTGAAAACGTAGGACGTCTTCGCCACTGAACAGCGGCTCGATCGGATCGGGTCGCGTGGAAGTCGTCTGCATCACGACCGCCAACTCTTCGTTGGGCGGCAAATAGTCGATCAGAACATTGAACATAAAACGATCCAACTGAGCTTCGGGCAGTGGGTACGTCCCTTCCATCTCGATTGGGTTTTGGGTTGCCAACACAAAGAACGGTTCCTCCAAGACGTAACGTCGACCGGCGGCGGTGACTTGGTGTTCTTGCATCGCCTCCAGCAAAGCCGCCTGCGTCTTGGGTGGTGTTCGGTTGATTTCGTCGGCCAAAATCACGTTGGCGAATACCGGGCCTTTGACAAATGCCATGGTCCGTTTACCGTCGCCTGTTTCTTCCAAAATTTCGGTTCCAGTGATGTCAGCAGGCATCAAATCGGGCGTGAATTGAATGCGTTGAAACTTAAGGTGGAAAATCTGTGACACACTGCTGACCAACAGCGTCTTTGCCAGACCCGGCGCACCGGTGATCAAACAGTGACCGCCTGCCATCAAGCTGATCAATAATTGCTCGATGACGTCGTGTTGACCCACGATGACTTTAGAAAGTTCGTGATAGATTTTGTCGCGGCCTTGGCGAATTTGCTCCACCGTACGGGCTTCTTCTTCGACGGACATGGTGTCAGGCATAAATTTCAGACTTTCGACTGGAGACTCTGGAGAGAATGGCAGGATTGCTTACGATCGGCGTGCGAATTTGAACGACGCGTTTCATTTCAATGGGTCATGGCATACGTCACGATATTGATGCCCATGGGGTAGGCTTTCTTGACTGAGAATTCTTCGAAGTACCATTGGTCTTCGCCTTCCCGTTCCCAGCCGTCACCAAGGTCGGTGTTGTGGCA
>JABDKS010000378.1 GCA_013002105.1 Pirellulaceae bacterium
AGACACCGGTGCTGAAAACGCTTTGGCATCACCAGTCGTTTCCGGACTCATCGGGGAAATCAACGGCAGCTCAGAGCGCGGCCTAGGGACAGGGCACGTACGCATTCGAGTGTCTGTCAAACGCGCCGATTCGATTCGCCTCGCAATCCGTGAGACCCTTGCGGGTTTTGGACGGAAGACTCGCTACAGTCGCCCTCGACTTTCGGTCGAAGAAGCTCGGCGTTTCGCCAACCTTCTTCGACAGGCAAACGCGGTCCCCGCCTGAACGGGCGAGGGTACCGATCGCTGAGACTCTCACACGGCAAGGGAACTGTCCCTCATCAATCATTTGGATCGACGATGTTGCGCCAGTCCGGGAAAATGGGACGGTGCGTTGCTTTGGGACCGCCGTTGACGGGTGGGGCCGGGGGTGCGATCTGCAGGACACTATTGAGCTGACGCCGAGCCGCACTGGCGGTGTCATTCACTTGATCGTCCGATAAGTTATTCGCTTCGCTTAAGTCATTGGGAACATTGTAAAAACGCCCGTCACGGTAAAGCTTGAACGTTGAATTGCGTACGTATTGCCGACCGTCGAACTTCCCCCAGTACGGCTGATAATGGCAGAGTACCCAGTCACGCGGATTGCCTTTTTGGCCGCGAAGTTGCGGTAGAAAACTACGTCCGTCAATGGGATCATCCGCGCCGAGTTTTGATGCGGCAACGGACGCAAACGTGGGATAGAAATCGGTAAAATCGATCATGTCATCGACCACTGCTCCCTTAGGCGTATGTCCCTTCCAGTAAGCCACCAGCGGAACGCGTGTCCCCATGTTGGTTGTATCGCCTTTGCCACCTTGGATCGTTCGTCCGTTCCAACGCGAGGTAATCGATTTGTTGGTGCCGTTATCTGCGGTGAACAAGATAATCGTGTTTTCAGCTTGTCCGACCTCTTCGACTTTATTGGCGATTTTGCCAACGATCTTGTCCAGGTAGTTCACCATCGCGACGAAGTTGGCTTTTTTGTCGCTGCCGTTTTTCGGTGACCGGTTCGCGTCGTGCGTTCGCGGGGCAGTTCCAATCGTATCTGGCGTTGGCACAAACGGGCTGTGGACCAAGACGGTTGGATAGTAAACAAAGAAAGGCTTGTCGCTATTTCGTTGTATGAAATCACAAACAAAATCCGACATGATGTCCGGACCATACTGACCTTGGTTGTTTTTCTTGGTCAAGAATTGACCGTTCTGTTCCAGTGGCGGACTCCAGAACCGTTCCCCGCCCTCGTTGCCACCTTTTCCAGTCGTCAACTGCCATAGACAGTATTCGTCAAAACCGGCCCGAACGGGGCGTTGATTATCGGTGCTGCCGTCGGCGCCATGGTACAAGCCATTGAGTTGCCACTTGCCGGCTACCGCCGTCTTGTAGCCCGCCGATTTCATCAGGTGCCCGAATGTTTTTTCCTTCGGATTCAAATAGCCAAAATGCGTATAGTTTCGAAAGCTGTACTTGCCGGTCATGATTTTGACGCGTGACGGCGTACAAATCGGAGTCGAATAACAATGGTCGAATCGGATGCCATTGGCGGCCAAAGCATCAATATTGGGCGTTTGGTAATCCTCCGCCCCATAGCATCCAAAACACTCCCAACTGACATCGTCGGCCATGATCAAAATCACGTTGGGGGGCGGGGGATCCTGTGCCAATGCGGGAAACGAGACGAGCAGAACGGCGACGAATAATAGCAATCGAACCATGTCAGTTGGATGTTGGTTGGGCCGGTGGGTCGAGTGAATGGACGTGACAGACTGGAATATAGCTGCAAAATCGGGATCGATGTCGTTGGGAACCGGCGCTGCCGCGGCAAGCGAATTTCTGTACCCTGGCGACCATCCATAGCGATCCGGCCGCATTTCAACCCGGCCGCATTTCGACCGTGCCGCATTTCGAACGTGCCACAGTCAGACCGTGCCGCGAATAGCCCGGTAGCAGATCGACCATTTCACCCATTGGAATTGTTCATCGTGTTTTTCAAGCCAAAACCAAACTTGCCCGACGTCGAAAAGGCGCGGATCGAATTTCATGTTCAACAGATCGCCCAGTGCATCGGTTCGGATCGTGTGCAATTGCCCGTGGTAAGTCGCAGCGTGCTATTGGGATGGTACGAATCAAACCAGACGCCCGAGCAAATGGTATCGCTGGTAGGAAAACATCTCGGGCATGACGTAGGTGGTGTTCGGATCAAGATCGATCCGCAGCAAACGCAAGATTGTAGTGGCGGTGGCTGAGGCGGCGGATCATGCGATGGTCCCGGCGGTCTGCCGGGCAAGTACGATGCGAGCGAACGACTCATTACACTTGATACAGCGATCGAAAGTGATCCGCCGCTGGCGATTGCGGCATTGATCAATGGGGTCGTCGCCGACCTCCTGTTTCAGAATAAGTTTGATCAGGCGCATCTTCCGGAACTGATTGATCTGGCAGTCGTTCAGACCGGACTGGGGATGCTCCGTAGCAGCGTTTGCCTGGTCAAAAAATCCGGGACCTACTGGGACTCCACACAGTGGGGAGTTTTTCCATTGCCGTTTCTTGGACTGCCAGCACTCGCCTATGCAAACGCGATCGCTGCGTGGTCGCGCAACGACTCGTCACCCACGTGGGCGAGCGACTTGGCCAGCGAAATCAAACGTCCGATGCTCGGTTCGCTCAAGTACTTGGTCAAAACAAACGATTCATTTTACCAACCATCGCAAAAGCAGTCGGCACTGACGCGATCGCCAGGTGATTGGTGGAAACTTGCCGAGTCGACATCTCCCTCGCAACAAATCATTGCACTTCGTCATCTAGAGGCAGACGGACAGTGGACGCCGCAGCGAGAGTCAATGTTGCTGGACAAACTGCGTTCATCCAACCGCGGAATCGCGTTGCATGCGATCGCAGCAATGGAGCGTTTGTCGAAGTCCCACTGGCCAGTCGCCAGCGACCCAATTACATCGGAATTGCGTATGTTGATCAGTCATCGCGACGACGAAGTCCGTGCGAAATCGATGTGTTCGATTGCAAGCTTAGGGCTACTGGATGATGTGACGATTGACACTGCGTCGATCATGCTAGAGAGCCATTTCAAGCACATCATTTTTGCGGGGGTCTACGCTCTGTCGACACTCGATTCTGTGCCGGAACCCGCCCTACCACCGTTTGACCGCGCCTTTCTGCGGGCATTGCAAGCGTGTGACTACGAGTTCGTTGGGCTGTTTGCGGCGGCCTACAACCGCTGGCTTGACGATCCCCAATCACATGTCAAAGGCCTTCTTCACGATAGCCCCGAACTCTTACCAGTCGCTTTGGATGCCCTGGACCATGTACCAGAGCAGCTTGTTTCGATTGGCTGATTTGCCTGTGGTGATCGCGAAACAGATCGCAACGGATGCCACAGTAACGCGCGAGCCGGCTATCGTAAAAACTCGTCGATTGCCTCGGCGATCGCGGTCGCAATACGCACCTGATACGCTTCCTCTTCCAAACGCTTTTCATCCTCGGCGTTGGTCAGAAAGCTCACTTCCACCAGGCATGCCGCCGTGCGCGGGTCATGTCGATCCGGTTGGAGTACACCCAATTCTTGCGGTTTGACACCTCGATCGCGATAACCGGTGACCTGGAGGACGCGTTTCTGAATCCTGTTTGCCAGCGCCTTGCTTCGGTCCGATGCGTCGGGTGACACAAGCGTTTCGGTGCCCTGTACGGTTGGATCGTGAAAACCGTTGAGATGAATCGATACGAAAACATCGGCCTGGAGATCTTTGGCAACCGCGGCACGGTCCGCTAGACCCAAATTGGTATCACCACTGCGTGTCATGCGAACTTGATGTCCGAGATTGGCAAGCAATCCGGTGACCTGCAGGCCCAGTGTGAGTGTCATTTCCTTCTCGAGTGTTCCCGCCGGCCCAGTCGCATTGTTTGCATTGGAACCGCCCACGGTCCCTGAACCGCCGTGCCCCGGGTCGATCACAATCTTAGCCAAGTCGATTCTCCTTAGGATTCTCGGTGGTGCCGATCAAAACAATGTAGCGTACGAAGAATCGGCACGTGCGAGCTGACGCGATGCGGATGAAGCCCGGTCTCACATGAAGCGACGCAGTGGTCAGACACCCATCGTTCATCCCTGGCACGGCGATTGTCCGACGCGACGCCCATCCAACGGAGTTAGAGCCGTTCGTTCGGCGACGACGACGGCGAAATCTCAAAACCGGTTTGCACTTTGCAAACGAGTCATCTGATACGACCGCGCTATGCAGCATGATCGTTGTCGCTTACCGGACATTCATAAATTAACTGTGACAAACACCGCAATTCTGGTGAAGATCGATCGATTCCAATCATGAAGCGATTCCCATGGAGCAATCGCGTCTCGGAAATGATTTTCAACTCGGCGAGAAACCTTGAAACCTGAGAATACGGAAACAGCGTTGTCACCGAGGGTTGTCATTGCGATGACCGCGATCTGGTGCTTTGTCCTCGCCGTAGGCTTTGGTGCATTGACAATCTATTCCGCGACTCCCGGGCAAGCTTCTACCGAGTCGTTGCAAGTGACTGCGAGTCCTAAATGGTATCGAGCCCAAGTATCGTCTATCCAGCGAGAATTCAACCCGCCACTGGGGCTGGAAATGTTTGTCCACCCTCGCTGTCCCTGTACACGAGCAAGTTTGGGCGAGTTGGAAAAGATCATGAGCCGATTGGACGGCGAACTGATCGCGGCAGTTTGGATGTACCATCCGCAGCACGAACCGGCCAGTTGGGCTTATACCGATTTGTGGCGAAAAGCGGAATCTCTTCCCGGCGTATCCGTTCTTGCAGACCGCAACGGCGAGTACTCAAAACACCGCGGTGCCACTACATCTGGTCATGTCGTCCTTTTTGATCATCGTGGCCAACCCTGTTTTCAAGGTGGCATTACCGCTGCGCGAGGCCACGCTGGCGACAACCTGGGGAGCGGTTCTGTTATCGCGATTGTTAAAGAACGAATGCAGGGATCAAACATGAGCGATCAATTGACAAAAAGCTCGAAGAAGAAATGGACGCTGAGAACCAACGTCTATGGCTGCCCGATTCAAAACTCGACGGAAGATCGCATCCATGTCCAATGACACTCAAAAATGCCTGCTTGAATCGGCCTCCGATTGCGCTGACCAGTTGACAGAAAAACTGTTTGCCGAGCAGCGAAAACGACTCCACCGGCAGACTCACCACGTATTCGTCTTACTGATGTCCTTGCAGTGGGTCGTTGGAGTCGGCATGGCATTGTTCATTTCTCCAAATACTTGGATCGGAGACCAATCTCAGGTACACGTCCATGTTTGGGCGGCTGTGATCCTGGGAGGACTGTTGTCCAGCTTGCCGGTGTGTTTAGCACTACGGGCGCCCGACTCCCCTATGACACACCATGTCATGGCTGTCTCGCAAATGCTTTGGTCTGCCCTGCTGATACATCTTTGCGGTGGTCGTATCGAAACTCATTTTCACGTTTTCGGTTCGTTGGCGTTTCTGGCGTTCTACCGTGATTGGAGAGTACTGGTGACCGCATCGGTCGTCATTACAGCCGATCACATGATGCGAGGCCTGTTTTGGCCACAGTCTGCATTTGGGGTCGTTGCAGACAATTCGTACCGTTGGCTCGAGCATGCCGGATGGGTGGTGTTTGAAGACGTGTTTCTGATTGTGTCATGTGTTCGCGGCACCAACGAGATGCGAGAGATCTGTCGGCGACAAAGTCAAGTTGAGCTAACAAACCGACGAGTAGAGTTAGCCGTCAAAGAGCGAACCGCCGAGCTGAACCTTGTGTCGGAGCGTTTGAGCGATGCCAACGAAATGCTCAAACGTGAAGTCATCGAACACGGCCGCGCGGAGCACAGGTTTCGACTCGTTTTTGATTCTTCTCCCAACGGAATCATCAAAGTAGGTGACGACGGCAGGATTGACCTGGTCAACCAAGCAGTGGAGTTGTTGTTCGGATACGATCGCAACGATCTGATGGGCAAAGACATCGATGCTTTGATATTGCAAACCGAACCGATAGAGTTTCATACGGCAACCAAATCGATTGGCAAACGCAGAGACGGGACCGAGTTCCCGGTCGAAGTCACGATGACGCCAATTAAGTATATGGATCGGCCTTACGTGCTGATGGCCGTCGCGGATTTATCCGCTCGCCACGCTGCGGAAATCCAACTTCGCCACGCGCAAAACTTAGAATCGGTAGGCCGATTGGCTTCCGGCGTTGCACACGAAATCAATACGCCGATGCAATTTATTGGTGACAATCTGAAGTATTTGGAAAAAGCATTTGGACGCGTCCGCACGATGCTTGACCAGTACCGCGAATTACCCACCGACGACCAATCATTCCAAGGCTTGCTGGAACCGATTGAGAAAACGACCAAGTCAAAGAGATTCAACAAACTTCTAAACGAAATTCCACTGTCGTTTCAGGACGCAAGCGAAGGCGTGAGCCGAGTTTCGGAGATCGTGCAGGCCATGAAGG
>JABDKS010000391.1 GCA_013002105.1 Pirellulaceae bacterium
TCGCCAACCAATCACTTGGTAAACGATAGCGTGCGGCGTCGCCCGCAAGCGACGACCGATGCAGCGGTGAGTCCTTTGCATGTAAACAAGAGATGCCGGCTTACTTCCCGCCACCGCGACCATTTACCGAATGAGGTATCGATGCCAATCATTCACTCAGGAGTGCTGACCGGAACGATTCAACTCCTCGCAGTCGTGTTTTCGGCTGATTCCACAGGCGACGTGTTGGACTCAGCGGACATCGATCGAACTAAAGTGCAACTTCGCCCTCCGTTTCAATCACACCGGGCGGTTGCAGCAAAATCCGGCACGTCGGTAAAAACACTCGCGTTTTCGACCTCGGCAACTGATATCCTCAGGGGTGCCTTGTTCGTGGCCGCTGCCGAGAGAAGTCTTGACGCACGATGATCGTCAACGATGGAATCAATCGCGGCATAGACCTGCGTACGCGAGGGACTCGAGCTTGTAGCTGTTTTAAAATCAACGTTGCGACAGGCCAGAACTAAGATCTGACGCTACTAACTATTTCGACACCGGCAATCTGCGACCGCCCACCCACTCCAGAGACAATCATGAAATACGTCATCGCAATTACAATCTGCTTTTTCGCTCACCCCGCCGTCGCGCAGGACGCGGCAATGCCCCATCACGAAGGATCCGCGGAGCTGCAGAAAATGAAAGCCCTCGCCGGAACATGGGTCGGCGAGATGGATCATGGAAACGGTCCAGAGTCGGTCGAGATCGTTTACCAAGTGACCGCCGCCGGCAGTGCAGTGATGGAGACATTCAACCCCGGCACGCCGATGGAAATGATCACCATGTATCACGACCAAAAAGGCAAATTGACAATGACGCATTACTGCATGCTGGGCAATCAGCCAAAGATGCGTCTGGTCGATGCATCAGACAAACAACTCTCGCTCGATCTGGTGAAGAACTCGGGCATCAAAAAAGGAGAACCTCACATGAGTGCGCTGACGATTGACTTTGTCGATGCCGACCGCATCCGACACACCTGGGGCTGCACCGGGATGGGCGACGACAAGGAAAACATGACGGTTGACTTCAATCGAAAGAAATAATCCGCCAACTCGTGATATCCAGGTTCGACCCGTCCACCTTCGAAGCGACTTGCATCATGCCTGCCCAGCACATGACCGCGCGGCCTATCTCAAACGACCAAATACTTCTTCAAAAACGCTATCGTACGCTGCCAAGCTAGCTTCGCCGCTGTTTCGTCGCATCGGGGCGTCGTGTCGTTGTGGAAACCGTGATTGGCTCCCTCATACGCGTAGGACTCAAACACTTTGCTGTTCGCTTGCAGGGCGTCCTCGAATGCTTTGGCGCCTGCCATGATGCGGCGATCGAGTTCACCGTTTTGAATGCAGAGTGGAGAATCAATTTTTGGCACGTCGGCTGCATCGGGCTGGCTGCCGTAAAACGGAACGCCAGCGTCGATTGTCTCCGGGATCAAGACCGCCAATTGGTGACCATGCCGCCACCAAAACAGAAGCCGACCGCACCGACCTTACCGGTCGAAAGTTCGTGCTTATCGAAAAGTGATACTGGCAAAAAGATTGGACGGGGCAACTATTGACGATGGAATCAGCAAGGGATGCGTCAACGTGGACTCAGTACACCCAGGGCCGCGCTTGTTTGATCGCCAACTTCCCGTCTTTGGTCACTTTAAACTCGATCTCCATCGCGAACGGATCGTCCTCGGACTTTTCGTACAAGAGCCGAAATTTTCCGTGGACTCGGGCAAGGTCTTTACGAAGTTGGCCAAGTTGCGCGTTCGTTAAGATGTTTTTTCCGCTGGCAGCTTTCCGCACCACCTCGTGGCCATCCTCCGCCCACCAACCCAACAAAATCTCTTCGGGTGATGATTGTTCGTCAGGATTGGTAACCAAGTCTTCGCCGACCTGAATGTTCAGATAGTAATTCCCCTTGGTCTCGTAAAGAATGTCGTCTGTCACGGCGACGCCATTTGCGATCTCGTCGCTAAAGTTAGGATGCAACAGGACACCCATCGCCACCTGCATGTGGTCGATCCGATTAAACTCTCGCTCCTCAAACGCTCGGAAATTCCACAGGCTGGCAAAAACCTGTTTGACTGATTTTGAAAGGTGACCCTCATCCGGTTTGTGTGTGAATGAGTCGTACAAACCGGCTCCGCTGAATCCAGGCAGGTCTTCATTGTTGGTGCTCGATCGACAGCGGATCGACGTGCCCGCGGGAAACGAATCTTGTGCTTCGGAGATTGCGGACAACATCCAATCTGGCATTTCACCCTTCTCGATCAGGGCACGAATACGTTTCAATTCGGATTCTTGGGATTCGCGACGGGTCCGAAACTCTTCGCTTGCCAAGGTTTTTTCGATCGTGTCATAGAAGCGATTATGCTTCATGAATTCGTCATAAAAGTAGAACGGTACTGCTCTGCCGTCGGGGATGGTTCCTTCGGGAAAGCCAAATGTCCGCATCGCCGCGATGTTCGCTGTCTTCACTCCAAAACTGTCCGAGTTTTCAAAGGCAATTTTGCTTAACGGTGCGATCTCTTTTTTGGACAAGTTGCGTTTTGGCCTTTGCGGATTCGTCGGGCGCATCGAATCAAAATGATCGTTGACTTCATCGATCGTCGCTTCGCGAATTCGGTAGCCCTGCGCAGTCACTTGGTAATGGACCAGTTTGCCAATCAAAGACTTGATCTCATCAGCCTGCATCGCACCTGCGATATACGCGTTGGGCACTTTGTCCTGGATGGCTCTCAAGTTGACGTGTGAAAGCGGTGTTTGGCGAACTTCTGAGATCACTCCAGCAACGCGGGGCATTTGATTCGGCAGCACCTTGCAGATCACAATGTCGCGCGGCGTTGCCTGAACATCGTTTTCCATGATCCGCAACCGCCCAAAGGACTCCGCCATATTCAGCGGCAGATAGGCAATGTCGCCGTACAGATCTTCATCCAAAAACACAGCCACGTCGGAGTTGTCGTACTTCTCCTTCTCCGACTGGTAGATCGAAAGATTCCCTGAGAGCGGATGAAATGCCAATTTGCCACTAACAAAAGGCATTGTTTTGACGATCGCATCACGAGCAAACTTTATCTCTTCGAACGAATAGCGATCATTTGGCTGAAAATCAAAAACGTAAAGTCCCGCGGTTCCGTTGGGGCTTTTCAGGCGCGGCATAAAGGAGACGGCACCTCGCATCATCTTCGCTCCCGTATCGGCCGAGTTACCTGCGGCGTCACCGCCGCGAACTCGTCCTCGACCACCCGGACCTCCCTGCATCCCAATGGCCCCCATAAAATGCGGATGAGCCTGAAAGTTATTGGTATTCATCCAATAAGTTGTCGCGTTCTCGGTCATGGCGTTTTCGATGATGAACTTGACGCATTCGATGTCGCTCAAATAGGCGTCTCTGCCCATCGGTCCCTGGTACGACAATTTCTCGAACGCGGCACGGTCTTCGATCGACGCAACGCCTAGATCAAACGGCATATTTTCGAGTTCGATTTTCTCCCCCGACCCCTCGAAACGTCCCGGCCCTCCAAAACCACGTCCCTGCTGCGCCAACGACACGGTCCCGCTAAGCATGCTCAGGAGCAAACCGACAGTGATAAATCGTAGAGTCGATGACATAGTGCGTCCTAAAAATGTGTTGCGCTGAATTAGTTTTGCTGTATTCACCGTCCAGCTCGGTAAACTTTTGCTCGGTAAAATTTTGCTCGGTAAACTTTCGCTCGGTGTACTTTTGCTCGGTGAGCAAACTGGGGCCGCCGCAGAAACACTGCGGCATCGCGCTATCGCATGGCAACCCACTCCGGCGAATCAACAATGTACCAACTGGGGATGTGCAACGGAAAAATCTGCATTCGGCAACACCAGACGACCGCGTTGGACAAACGCATCTGGCGCCACAGCTAGATTTCGCTGCCCACTATGATTGCCAACGCGTTGTCACTCCGTGATTTGGATGTCAACAAAATAGGTAACAAGCCAACGTCCGACGCGAGTCCTATTGAGAAAAAACTTTCTGATTCCAAACCCCAACCCTGGGGCATCCGTCCCCAGCGGAACCCGTTCCTTGCATCGATTGGAAATTGCATTTGCGTAGCGTGCTCGGGGAAATACGCCCAACTTCTGTTTCTTTGATTGACGAAAGCCAAATCGGGTGATGATAATGGGAGGCGTCGATCGTTTTGTTTCCTGAAGGCATTTGACTTGTTCCGAATTTCCATCCACGCCGTTTGTTGTCTGGTCGCGTTGGCTTGTCCAGCGATGGGTGGAATGTGCTGTGTTGAAAACCAGGAACGAGACCTTGAGCTGGCGGTGTCGCTTACTGCCCCGACAGATTCTTGCAGCGAATGTTGCTGCAAGCATGACGACGCGGGTCAGTCCGAGGCGCCTTGCGAACCACAGGATCATTGCCAGACGTGTCTGTGCGGGGGTGCTTTGCCTGTCGGGACGTCCGTTGCTAATCTCATCCTCGATTGCATCAGAATGGTTCACTACGTGCCCGCTACGCTGGCGGACATGGACGCTGCAAAACCGTTCGCATCGTTCGACGGGTACGACGATCATGTACCGCCGTATGGGCGGAATCTATTGACGCGGTACTGCGCGCTGCTGCTATAGCGAGCGTCTCTTTCCGCCGCCCAAATCCAGTCTGTTTGATGTTGCGCGATTGCGTGCGCCGTCAGCGTGCATGAATTGGCGAGCGGTTGTGAGTTGTTTTTGCAGTCATTCAATACCGAAGCATCGCTATGTCGCATTTGATCGACCCCACCGACACAGTTCCTGCGCCGCACCGAGAAATGGATGCGGATCCGTCATCGCCAGCCGAGACGACGGAAGTCCACGAGCGCCGCGACGACACTCCAGCGGAACGCTTTATGCGTGCCGGATTAGCTTGGTTGCCATCGCTGTCGGTCGTCGTCGCACTAGGGACCGTTGCATGGTACGGCCACTCAAACGATTGGAGACTCCCCTCCGCCGGAACGAGCATGAACGCAACGGGTTCTACCGACGTTGCGTGGTGTGACAGTCACGGAGTCCCTGAGGACGATTGCATTGTTTGCCGGCCAGGTTTGATCGAGGATTTGCCGAAACTGACGTTTTGCAACGAACATGGCGTTCACGGATGCGTGTTGTGTGATCCGTCGATCGCAGAAACCAAACAGCCGACAAAACCAACGCCATGCGATCTGGATCGGGCCAAGCGAGCATTGGCATTGCGTCCGCGGACCGAGAACCTGCCAGTCGGCAGTTCACCGGGTTCACGGATTCAGTTTGCATCGATCGCTGCGATCAACAAGGCGGGTGTCGACGTCGAGCCCGTCGAACGCCGATCAGTCACCGAAGCGATATCGGCGCCCGGCGAGATTCGGTACAACGCGACCAAGACCGCGCACATTTCCCCACAGGCCGATGGAACCGTGCGTCGAGTTTTTGTCGAAGTGGGCGATTGGGTCAAGCAGGGACAGACTCTCGCCTTCATCGACTCAGCAGAGGCGGGTCGCTTGAAAACGCAACTCCTGGCGGCCGTCGCAGACGAGCGACTTCGCAAAACGACGTTGGATCGCTTACGGCCGCTCGCGGGTGAAGCCGTCGCGGGTAAGCGTTTGCTCGAGAGCGAGAATGACGTGCAACAGGCCAGTGCGGTTGTTGATCGCACGGTAGGCGAACTTGGAAACCTCGGGCTGCAAGTCAATCTCGCGCAGCTTCGGCAATTGCAACCTGAAGCCGCCGCTGACTACGTCCAGCGGCTGGGCTTAGGTATCCAAATCGACGATGAACAATCATCGACGCCCCAGAGCATGAACTGGATCGCCGTGGTCGCTCCACTGGATGGTCAAATCGTTCAGCGGACAGCGACGCTTGGCCAGGTGGTTGATCGCGGCAGTGAGTTGTTTCGCGTTGTTGATACACGCATGATGTGGCTCGATTTACGTGTACCGGTCGAGGACGCATCCTTTGTCTCGCTTGGTCAGCCCGTCGATTTTTTGCCCGACGGCCAACGCGATCATCATCAAGGCAACGTCACCTGGATCAGCAGCGAGGTGGATCCTCAGACACGTACCGTTCGCGTTCGTGCCGTGCTGGCCAATACGGACCAGAATCTACGCAACGAATCGTTTGGACGCGGGCGAGTTGTCCTTCGTGACGAGCACGACGCGATTGTCGTGCCGGAGTTGGCGGTGCAGTGGGATGGTGCAGGACAGATCGTTTTTGTTCGTGATGTCAGATTTTTTGAAAAAGATCGTCCCAAGTTTTTTGTTTCGCGGTCGGTGCGAACGGGAGTCACCCAAGACGGATTTGTCGAGATCATCGCCGGTGTGCTGCCCGGTGAAGTGGTCGCTACGAGTGGGAGCGACGTGCTGCGAGCACAGCTTTTGCGAAGCAACCTGGGTGCCGGTTGCACCTGCGGTCAATGATCACGTGAAAGGGAATTCCAGTGCTACGTCGAATCATTGACTTGTCGCTCCAACATCGTTTCGCGGTCATCTTGTCCGTCTTTGTGTTAATCGCTGGCGGCGGCTACGCGCTTTCTCAGTTGGACATTGACGCGTTTCCAGATACCACTCCGATCATGGTGCAGGTCAACACGACCGCAGCATCGTTGGCACCCGAAGAAATCGAACGGCAAATCACCTATCCAATCGAACAATCACTCAGTGGATTGCCAGCACTGGAGAACATTCGATCGGTTTCCAAGTTCGGCTTCTCGCAAGTCGTCGTCACATTCGCCGATGACACCGACATTTACTTCGCTCGCCAGGTCGTGGCAGAGCGATTGGCGACCGTCGAACTTCCTCAGAACGTCGGGCGTCCAAAGATGGGCCCTGTCGCAACCGGGCTCGGCGAAGTGTTTCATTACACGTTGACGTATCCAAACATTGATTTTACGCAGCTACCGGATGAACAGCGCCAACGTCTTTTGACACAGCTGCGCACAACCCACGATTGGATCGTCAAACCGCAATTAAGAACCGTCCCCGGCACCGCTGAAATCAATAGTTGGGGTGGATACGAAAAGCAGTTTCAAGTTCGCATTGATCCATCCAAGCTCGTCTCGCATGGCATCCCGTTCGGCGAAGTCATTACGGCACTGCAGGACAATAACCGCAACGTCGGCGGCGGCAACATTGACCGACTGGGCGAGATGCTGTTGGTGCAAGGATTGGGGCGGACGACCGACGAACGGCAGATTGAAAATATTGTCATTAAGGCTGTCGATGGCGTACCAGTGCTTGTCCGCGACGTAGCCGATGTCGAAATCGGTTTTGAAATTCGTCGCGGTGCGGTGACAGCGGACGGGCGGGGCGAAGCGGTGATGGGGCTCGGTTTCATGCTGATGGGTGAAAACACGCATCATTACACCGAGTCGCTCAAAGCAAAGCTTGCCGAAATCAAACCCAATTTGCCTAGCGGGATGACGCTGGTCACGATGTACGACCGCACCGAATTGGTCGATTCGGTGATCGACACCGTGCGAAAGAACCTATTCGAAGGCGGATTGCTGGTCATCGCCGTCCTGTTTTGTTTTCTTGGCAACCTACGTGCCGGATTGATCGTCGCACTGGCGATTCCGCTCTCGATGCTGTTCGCGTTCACGGGGATGTGGCGGTTTGGGATCGCCGCCAGTCTGCTCAGCCTGGGTGCGATCGACTTTGGCTTGGTGGTCGATAGCTCCGTCGTAATGGTCGAAAACTGCGTCCGCCACCTCGCGCAAGCCAATCCGCTTCGGCGCAGTCGGCTGGAGATCGTTCGCGACGCTGCGATCGAAGTACGCGGGCCAACGATGTTTGGTGAATTGATCATCATGATCGTTTACCTACCGATCCTGACGTTGGAAGGCGTCGAGGGAAAAATGTTTCGCCCGATGGCGCTGACCGTCGTTTTTGCCCTGGCTGGTTCGATGTTGATGTCGATGACTCTGATGCCGGTGCTGGCAAGCCTGGTGCTGCCCAAAAAAATATCCGAGCGCGAGCCGATCTTGGTGCGTTTGCTCAAGTCCCTCTATCGACCCGTATTGCATTTTACGATGCACCAAAAATTCGCTGTCATCGGATTTGCACTCTGCGTTTTGATCATCGCGTTTGGAATGATCGCGCCCAACCTGGGCACGGAGTTCATGCCGCAACTTTCCGAAGGTGCCGTTGCGATCAACGTCGTACGCCTTGCCGGAACAGAACTTGACGATTCGATCCGTTTCAATTCGCTCATCGAGCAAGCCATTTTGGATCGATTCCCCAACGAAGTCAGCCATGTTTGGAGTCGAATTGGATCAGCTGAAATCGCCACCGACCCGATGGGGCTCGAGTTGACCGACGTGTTCATCACACTACGTCCGCGGCGCGAGTGGCAACGAGCATCCACACAGATGCAACTGACGCGACAGATCGAACAAGCCCTGCGAGACTTGCCTGGGCAACGATTGGCGTACACGCAGCCGATCAAATTGCGAATGGATGAACTTGGCACCGGCAGTCGTGCGGACATTGCCGTCAAACTTTATGGCGACGATCTGGATACGCTCGCGGATGTGTCCCGCCAGATTGAACAAGTGTTGCTGACGGTCGACGGTGCCAAAGACGTCGGGGCGACACAATTGACGGGTCAACCGATGCTGCAAATAAGAATTCGACAGGACGAAATCGCTCGCTATGGCATTCCCGCCGCGACGGTGTTGGATGTAATCAAGGCGATCGGCAATCGGCCTGTCGGCGACGTCTTTCAAGGCCAATTGCGATTCCCGTTGACCGTGCGTTTGCCCGACAAGTATCGCAGCGACCCCGAATCAATCGCGGCCATTGAGATAACGACACCGCGAGGCGAACAGATTCCGCTCGGTCGCTTGGCGGACGTCAAAGTATCAACCGGGCCATCGCAAATCGCCCGCGAGTGGGGCCAACGCCGCGTGACCGTTTCGGTCAACGTTCGCGGCCGCGACGTCGGTAGCTTCGTCGCCGAAGCGAGAGAAAGAATACGCGAGCAGGTGACGATGCCTTCGGCTCGGTACCACGTCCAGTTCGGTGGGCAGTTTGAACATCTGATTCGTGCTCGCCAGCGATTGCTGATCGTCGTACCCGTGGCGCTGGTGCTGATTTTCTCGCTTCTCTACGTGACGTACGGGAACCTGATCAACACGTTGCGTGTTTTCACAGGAATACCGTTCGCTTGGACGGGCGGCATCATTGCACTGTGGCTGCGTGACATGCCGTTTTCGATATCCGCTGCCGTCGGTTTTGTAGCGTTGTCCGGCGTCGCTGTTTTGGATGACATGCTGCTGGTTTCGACGATCAGACAACTGCGTGCCCGCGGCCTCGCTTTGGAGAAAGCAGTCGAACAAGCCGCACTCACCCGACTGCGCCCCGTGTTGATGACCACCTTAGTCGCGGCACTCGGCTTTTTGCCGATGGCACTCAGTACGTCCATGGGTGCCGAGGTACAGCGTCCGTTGGCAACAGTGGTCATCGGCGGCGTGATCAGCGCGATGGTGATGTCGCTGTTGGTACTACGCGTGCTCTACATCGTCATCAAGGCGCCAACGGAATCAGAAGCAAACAAATCAGAATCGGTGCCCGCAGTTTCTGAGGCGATGGCACTGAGCGAATAGTTACCCAACGAACGTTCCACAACATGGCACAGAGTCGTTCTGATGCCGACGCTCGTTGATTGTTAGGGAGATGTTAGAATGCGATTGATTTTTTCGACTTTGTTAGTTGCTCAATTGGGACTGGGAGCGTTTTGCCTATCCGGCTGTGGTTCGACCGAAACGGCCGCACCACCCGCGACCGCTGACAACCCCAACCATGACGGCGAACATGGCAGTCACGACCATGCAACAGAGGGAGCACATGCGAGTTCTGATCATGATCACGGCGGTTGGTGGTGCACCGAGCACGGTGTGCCCGAAGGCGAATGCGCGTTGTGCGATACGTCATTGGTCTCGGGTTTCAAGGAGAAGGCAGACTGGTGCGACGAGCATAATCGACCGGAGTCGCAATGCTTCACTTGCAATCCGGAAAACTTCGCCAAGTTCGCCGCGCGATACGAGGCCAAGTTTGGTCATCAACCGCCAGAGCCGACGGAATAGGCGGTCGCACAATCGCTTTGACAAAATCGATGGCGCGCAGCGTGCCGTGTCTGCACACGCGCCTCCCGCCGTCGGTGTTTTGACGTATCGATGGTCCTCCACCTATCGCCATCTTTTTCTGTATGGATGAGTCTCCACAGATCGAACTACGCATCCACGGGCTGGATTGCGCCGAAGAGATCTCGCTGTTGAAACGAGAGCTCGTTCCGCTATTGGGTGATGACGAGCGGCTTGGATTTGACCTGCTTGGTGGAAAGCTGACCATCGACACTTCGTCGACCGATATCACGCAAGCCGACCTGATGGCCGCGATCGCGAAAACCGGACTCAGCGCCGAAGCTTGGCAGGACGATTCGCAGACACGAGACGTTCGGCCGTTCTGGCAGCGGCATCGGCGGGTCATCCTCACGGCCCTTAGCGGGCTGTTTGGGCTAGCCGGTTTGCTCACTCAGCTGCTGATTCATGATGCAGCAAAACCGGTTCCGCTGGCAGCGGTTGTGTTGTATGTCGTCGCCATGCTGTCCGGATTGAGTCTTGTGCTGCCAAAAGCCTGGCGATCCTTGATGTCGCTACGCCCCGACATGAATCTGTTGATGTCGGTGGCGGTCCTCGGCGCCGCATCGATTGGGGAATGGTTCGAGGGTGCAACCGTGGCGTTCCTGTTTTCGTTTTCGTTGCTGCTGGAATCATGGAGCGTGGGTCGGGCTCGACGAGCGATCGCTTCTTTGATGGATCTTTCGCCGCCAATCGCCCATGTCCGACGTAGCGATGCGGACATGCAAGACTTGCCGCCCGCCGAAGTTGCTGTCGGGTCGATACTGATCGTCCGTCCCGGCGAGAAAATTCCGCTTGACGGACGAATCGTCACAGGCAGCAGTGGTGTCGACCAAGCACCGATCACTGGCGAAAGCGTGCCGGTGGAAAAAGAAGTCGACGATGAAGTTTTCGCTGGAACCATCAACGGCGATGGCTTGCTGGAGATCCAAAGCACCAAAGCGGCCGACGACACCACGCTCGCCCGTATCATCAAAATGGTCGGCGATGCGAACTCCAAGCGGGCACCATCGGAGAAGTGGGTCGAAAAATTTGCCGCCATCTACACGCCAGTCGTGATGGTCGCCGCCATGGGGATTCTGGTCGTGCCGCCGCTCGCCTTTGGCGGCGACTGGTCGCAATGGCTGTATCGTTCTCTCGTGTTGTTGGTAATTGCCTGCCCCTGTGCCCTGGTCATCTCCACGCCCGTCAGCGTGGTGGCCGCCCTAGCCTCCGCCGCGAGAAATGGTGTACTGATCAAAGGCGGTGTGTTCATCGAATTGCCATCGCAACTGAAAGCCATTGCGATGGACAAGACCGGCACGTTGACTCAGGGCAGGCCCGCCGTCGTCGATGTCATTCCACTTAACGGACATGACGACGCGGAGCTGCTGACACGCGCGGCCGCATTGGAATCAAACAGCAATCACCCACTGGCCCGCGCGATTGTTGCAGAAACGCAACGGCGTGCGATGACGATCCCAACGGCCGATCAGTTCCAGATCATCCCGGGCAAAGGTGCGTCTGGGTCGATTGATGGCAAAACTTATTGGCTGGGCTCGCGTCGCTACTTGAAGCAGCGTCAGCAAGAAACTCAGCAGGTACATGAACAAATCGAAGCGATGCAACAAGCTGGGCAGACCGTTGTTGTCGTCGGGAACGATCAGCACGTTTGTGGATTCATCACGCTTGCCGATGCGATTCGCGATGAGAGCCGTGATGTGATCAGGCAGCTTCACGATGCGGGCGTCCAGCACGTTGTCATGCTGACCGGTGATCATGCGGGAACTGCCAAGACGATCGCTCAACAAGCCGGCATCGACGAATTCCATGCGGAACTTCTGCCAGAGGACAAAGTCGCTGCGGTCGAAAAACTAGTCGCAGAGCACCGATACGTTGCCATGATCGGCGACGGCGTCAATGATGCTCCAGCTCTGGCCCGCGCGTCGTTGGGAATGGCCATGGGTGCGGCAGGTAGTGATGCCGCGATCGAAACCGCCGACATCGCTTTGATGTCGGACGACCTTTCCAAACTGCCGTGGCTGATTCATCATTCACGTAAAACGCTGCGCATCATCCGTCAGAACATCGGATTCTCTTTAGTCGTGAAGATAGTTTTTGTGATTCTCACCTTTGTCGGCTACGCATCATTGTGGGCCGCCATCGCTGCTGACATGGGCGCCTCGTTGCTGGTCATCGGCAACGGTTTGAGACTGCTGAAATCGTAACTGCTGACGAGGTCGATGCGTCTGACAAGATGTCGCGAATACTTACCGCAAAATGCCAGTAACGACCATCGTTGCCCAGCAAACCGCCTCGCTTTTGCCAAGCGATCCAAACCGAAACGGCACCGTCGACCAACCCAACACACGCGGCGTTCAACGACTATTGGGGTGTCGGCGGATCATCGCACCAGACGTTCAACGTCGCTTTGTTCTGCAGTAGATCAATGTTTCGAACCTGAACCTTGACGATGTTCATCCCGGTACGCGCTCGCAAGTCGGCCAGCAGTGCTTCTCGATGCTCGCGCCCGAGCCATTCGAGCTTGTCGTATTCCAATGTGTATTTATTTTGCTTTCCAAGGGCATTTCCACTGCCTTTCCCGCTTCCTTTCCCATTCCCTTTGCCATTCTTCTTCGCCGGCGTCGGCAAGATTCTGCCCACAATCCGTTCCTTCAACATTGCGGCAGAAAAAATCAACAGGTTCACCAGCGCGATCTCGGCATAACTCGTCTTTTTATTGGACAAAGAATTGATGACTGCAATTCCGATCACAATGAATAAATACGTCATCTCTTTTGCCCGAATCGCATCCGTTCGATAACGCAGCACACCAAAGATCGCGAATAGACCCAGCGCCATCCCGATATCCAGCTCCAGTTTCTTCAATGTAAAGCAGATGAAGAACACGGTCACATTCATCATCACCGCGGTGAATGCGAACTCTCTCTCCCGCTGACTGGGGTAAATTGCGAAGGCAACGATCAACGACAGGAAGAAAAGGTTGATCGCAAAACGGACGAGCAACTTGTAGACGTCGTCGTCGTAAAGCGGGATTTCCATAAATTCCATAGAAGGCCAATTCAGTAAGGCGCCAATTCGTGCATGGGAATATCGTCCGATTGAGTCTAATTGGTCAGACGCAGTGCTCGAGGAGCATTGGAAAGACAAATGGACACAATGAGTGTCAGTTTAGTGCTTTCTGCGCAAGCTGGCAGCGGGCTGAGTTGACAGATCCTAACGGCAACTCTTTCGGCCGACGCAAAACACGTCCGCAGCGAATCGGCTAACTGGACAGTGCCGCTTTTCATTAGCCGATCGGCGTTAGCCGCGGTTGTTTTCGCAACGAACCGCAGCTATCGGGACGGGAAAACACAGCGTTCTGATCCCTAAGTGGCGCTGTCCAGCTAAGCTCGACTGCACAACGAACAACGACGCATCCAACAAGCGGTGCGTCCTATCGTGTTCGCATTCGATTCATTGTAAACAGCGACGCGAAAGCAATAAAACCGCGACTCAATCAAACCGGCCATCTCCTGGGAGAATTGCGAACGTTACGATACTAGAGTGTCGCTTAGGACGGCAACTTTCATCTCCATCTGAGTGATTCCCATGCGTGCATTTGCTGTTTTTGCTCTCGCGGTCGCGGCGTCAATGGTCTCTGCACAAGACAATGCCAATTTTGCGCAGCCGATCGCGACGACGGTCCAGTTGCCGACCTTTGGCGTTTCCTTTGACGCCAACGGCGTATTGCAGGCGACCTTGCACACCGATCTGACAGGTCAGTTGATGGCCCATCGACTGGCCGCCGCCGGCGCTGTGTTGCCCGGCAACCTTGCGCGGCCGTCGAAGCAGAGGAAGGTGTCAGTTGTTCGCTTGCAACGCGCCATGAGTGATCTCGTTGACGATGGCAACGAACCCACGGTCGTCATGCAAAAACTGGCTGGACTGACGCGAATCACGTCGATCTTTTG
>JABDKS010000410.1 GCA_013002105.1 Pirellulaceae bacterium
AGTTGCAACTGAACCCCACACGGCTTGCGTCCAATGCGATTGGCGGCCTGCTCTTCGGTGCGGGATTTGCGCTGTCCGCGTATTGTCCTGGGACGGGAGCAGCAGCGCTGGGGCAGGGAAATTTTGATGCGTTGTCGATGATCTTTGGAATGGTCGCGGGTTCGTATCTATTCGCCGAGGCGTCCGGTTGGATCAGTCGCAACATCGATCCGGTCGGTGATCGTGGCGAGCTCACATTGGCAGACTGGTTGCCGGGTAGCCGAATGGCCATCAGCATCGCGATGGCCGTTGTTCTGGTGGCTGTGTTGATCGTGATCGAAGTAGCCACCGGCTGATTCGAATCTAAATTGCAAGCTGCCGCAGGATCTTCGCTCGCCGCCCTCCTCCTGTCTAAACACTCCAATGCTGAATCAAATGCAAAGGTCTGCTACCGCCTTGGCTGATCGTCTCGGTGGCATGCGGGTAACTGTTCAGAAATGCCTGCGGAGTGTTCGTCAGACCGCTCAGTTTGCGCTCGCCTGGATGGCTCGTCCTGGCGAGGTGGCTTCGTTGGTTCCCAGTTCACGGGCCTTACATCGGCGGCTAACGCACAGCGTCCAAGCCGCGCGAGCCCAATCGGTGATCGAGCTAGGTCCTGGCATCGGTAACACGACCCGCGCGTTGTTACGCGGATTAGATCAGAATGCGACCCTCGTGGCCGTCGAAATCGTGCCTGAGTTCGCGGAGGTCTTGCGGCAAATTGACGACTCGCGATTGATCGTGGTCCAGGGAGACGCGAGCGACTTGGACGACGTGATGAGACGCCATGGCTTGGAGTCGGTCGACATGATCGTGTCCGGGGTGCCCTTTTCGACGATGGATCAGACAACTGCTTCGTCACTCTTGACTACAATACATTCGGTACTGAAACCTGGTGGTATCTTTTTGGCCTATCAGCTGCTTGATTCTGTCGCCCACTACGCGAGTAAGCGTTTTGGGCGTCCAAAAGTTTCCTATGTTTGGTGGAACTTGCCGCCACTACGAATATTCCGATGGTCCCAAACCGAACAGCCATCCAGTGCTGATACGGAACTCTCGGATGAATTGCCTGCACGTCATCGTCGTTTAACTCCATTGTCTTTTTAAGTAGCGGGAGGTGGCATGATTGAAACGTACCAAGCCATCGCCATCTCTCTCGGTCTTGGACTGATAGTCGGGCTTCAGCGTGAGTGGAAAGAATCCGACATCGCCGGAATTCGGACATTCCCACTGATCACGCTGTTGGGAACCGTTTTGGGTCAAGTCAGCGCCGGCGACATCAACTTGTTGATCGCGGCAGGACTGATATCTGTTGCGGTGTTGCTGGTCAGCGTCAACATTGTCAAAGCGAAAGCGTCCGAATTTGATTTTGGATTGACTACTGAGATTGCCGCTTTGGTGATGTACGGCGTCGGAGTGACGCTGGCCATGAAAATGACGGGGCCGGCGGTGGTGGTGACGGGTATCGTTGCGGTTCTCTTGCACCTAAAGCAACGTCTGCACAACATCGTCGACCGAATGGCGGAAAAGGACATTCGCTCTGTCATTCACTTGGTGTTGATCGCACTGGTTATCTTGCCCGTTTTGCCGGATCAGACCTATGGACCGTACGATGTATTGAACCCCTACAAAATTTGGCGGATGGTCGTGTTGATCGTCGGAATCAGCATGTCGGCCTACGTCATCTACAAACTGGTAGGCGCTCGAGCCGGAGCGGTCTTGGGTGGGATACTTGGTGGGCTGATTTCCAGTACCGCCACGACCGTCAGTTATGCTCGCCAGACCAAAGAAAACGCCGACGCCGGCGCGATGGCTGCGTTGGTGATTGTGATCGCATCGACGATCGTCAATTTGCGGGTGTTGATCGAAGTTGGCGTCGTCGCACCGCGGTTGCTGAACGTGGCATTGTTGCCGATTGCCTTATTGATGGTCCTGATGACGATCGAGTGCCTGGTGCTGTTTTTTCCGTTACGCAATCGGGTTACCAAGCCGCCCGATCATGATAATCCCGCACAGCTAAAACCTGCCATCATCTTTGGAGCACTCTATGCGGTTGTGCTCTTTATTGTCGCGGCGGCCAAAGAACACTTCGGCGATCAAGCACTCTATGTGGTTGCCATCATTTCCGGATTGACCGACGTCGATGCCATTACACTGTCGACTGCGAGACTATTTCAACAAGACCGTCTTGAAGCTGGTACAGCATGGCGTGTCATTCTAATAGCCACGTTGTCCAATCTCGTATTCAAGGCGGGAGCCGTCGCTGTCCTGGGAAGCAGAAAGCTATTGTTCTATGTTGCAATCCTGTTTGGGATTGCGATCGCCGGCGGCGTTGGCCTGTTGTTGTTTTGGCCCGATGTCGAGGTATCGGCGCTGCAGGATCTGATCGGCTCGGGATCCAAAACGCAGTGATCACGATGCCAACTTGGTGTTACAATAAGCATCGGCTCGCCGATGCGAGCCGACGATGCTGGTAGCGGGGTTTGGCGAATCATAGTTGCTCGGCTAAGGGCCCGTAACTGGTTCGATCGGATCACGTGAAACGAATCGTGTTGACGATTTTATTCGGGTCAGCTGTGTAGGCGTCGATGAATCGATTTTAGTTTCCGCGTAAGTCGTGAGCAAATACGAACGATGAGTGACGAAACCAACCTACCGGTGATCAACCAGTTGCCCATCGATCTGGGCCGAGACGTGTTCTTGCGCACTCTGTTGCGAGAGTTATCGGGGACGCTGCAGGATGTCGTGGGTCTGGACGAGGCGGCCGGATTTGTTTCAGTGGTCGGCCAGCGGATGGGCGATCAAATCAACGACATGTACCAAAATGCCAGCGGATGCTCCCATTTGGACAATCAGCAGGTCGGGGAAGTCCTGGTCGACTTGAAACGACGCATTCACGGTGATTTCTATATCATCTCCCAAGATGAAACGAAAATCGTGCTCGGTAATCGCGCGTGTCCCTTTGGCGACAAAGTGTTGGGGCGACCGGCTCTGTGCATGATGACTTCGAACGTGTTTGGAGTGATTGCATCAGACAATTTGGGATACGCAAAGGTGAGTATCGAAGAAGCAATTGCTCGCGGTGATGCGGGATGTCGGGTGGTTGTCTATTTGCAAGAATCCGATGAGGCCGCCGCGGCGGAAGGCCGGGAGTACTTTTCCGACGATGCGAATGAAAGCGATTTAAGTTGACCCCGGATACATTCGACGTCGTATTTCAGCAGCTGAATGAGTCATTCGTCCTGATGACGTCCGATGGTGTAATTCTATCGATCAATCAGTCGGCTGTTTCAGCGATTACCGCCAACGGGGTCGATCGAGGTCACGACGACATTCGCCGTCGTAATCTATCCGAATTCGTTGCCGACCCACAAACATCGTTGTCCTCATTGCTGCGGTCGGCGCGACGTGCCTCGGGTCAAACCATCGGAGCACTCCGTTTTTGTGGATCGGAGGAGCCGGCGCGGGTCTATTGTCAGCGGATCGTCACCTCGCCGAGCGATCCTTGTTTTCTTTTGATGCGAATTGCTTCACGGAGTGATTCGCTGAATCAATTCGCAACGTTAAACGACAAAGTCAACCAGCTTAACGGCGAGATTTCACGGCGGCGTACCGCAGAACGTGCCTTACGCGTCGAACGCGATGTCGCAGTATTCGGTAGAGATATTGGCATCGCACTGGTGCAGTCGGCGGATTTGGAGCCGGCGATGAGTCAATGTACTGATTTGATGGTTGATCGATTGGGTGCGGCCTTCGCCCGTATTTGGCTTGCAGATGAAAACGGGGAAACGCTGCGGCTAGTTGCCAGCAGTGGCATTTATACGCACACGGATGGTGATCACAGTCAAATCGCTTTTGGCGACTACAAAATCGGACGCATTGCTGTCCAGCAACAACCCCATGTGACCAATCAAGTCGTTGGGGACAAGGAAATTCACAATCAACAGTGGGCGCAGCGCGAAGCGATGGTTGCCTTTGCGGGATACCCGTTGATTGATGATGGTGCCACAGTGGGAGTGATGGGAATTTTTGCCCAGCAAAAGCTCAGCGAAACCGTCGTTATCGCGATGGCTTCGGTCGCCAACGCGATTGCTTTGCGAATTCGTAAACAATCGATTCAAGACGGCTTGGCCAAACAAACGCTCGCATTGCGAGAGGCCGATCGTCGCAAAGATGAATTTTTGGCGATGCTCTCACACGAGCTTCGTAATCCGTTGGCACCGGTCCGATCAGGCTTGGATCTTTTGGCGATGGAGAAAACCGAATACCACGACACCATTACGCTGATGCAAACCCAGGTTGAACACCTGGTTCGACTGGTTGATGACCTGATGGATGTGTCTCGAATCATGCGAGGTAAAGTTCAACTGAGACGGCGCAACGTGGAGTTGTCTCATCTGGTCGGGCAGGCCGTCGCAACGCTTGCCGACGCATTGCAGGACCGGCATCTGGAACTGGTCGTCCCCGAGACACCGACTTACGTCGTCGCCGACCCGGTCCGGCTCAAACAGGTTGTCGAGAATCTGGTCAAAAACGCCTGCAAGTATTCTGATGAGGGCTCGAGAATTTGGGTCAAATTATCACAGCGGGAGTCGCGTGTTTTGATTCATGTCCAGGATGACGGGATCGGTATTGACCCCGAATTGTTGCCGCACCTGTTTGACTTGTTTACTCAGTCGCCAAGAACGTTAGATCGATCACAGGGCGGTTTGGGAATTGGACTCACACTGGTCAAGTCGCTTGTTGAACTGCACGGCGGCAGCGTCACCGCCATGAGCGAAGGATTGGGAAAGGGATCGACCTTTACGATTGATTTGCCGTTTGACGAAAATTCCGTTCCCGCCAGTGAACCGGCAACCGAGAGTGACCCGGTCGTAACGGAATTGTCATGTCGACCACTGCGAATTCTGGCTGTCGATGACAATCGATCCGCGCGGACCATGCTCGCGCGGTTATTCGAAAAAATGGGACCGCACCAGGTCACCACAGCGGAGGATGGACCTTCGGCGATCGAGGAGTTTAAAAAGCTGGATCCTGATCTGGTATTGCTGGACATCGGGTTGCCAGGAATGGATGGCTACGCGGTGGCCAAAGCCTTCGGACAACTCCGTCAAGATCGCTCTTGTCTGTTGGTGGCATTGACTGGCTACGGTCGCAAAGAAGATCGCGAACGATCTCGCGCCAGCGGGTTCGACGTGCATCTTGTCAAGCCGCCGGGAGTTCAACAGCTCCGCGATCTCTTGCGGCATCCCAAACTCAGCGGGCCGTAGTCTTTTGGCCGCGTCGTCGCGTCTCGGTCCTTCCCTGCACTCAAAGCATCGGGTCAGACGCGTCAGCGAGGTGCATTAAAGGATGCTCTGAGTACGGATCCTGTGATTCAACGTGGCAGATGTGTGGTCGTGGGCTTGCGTCCTATGGAGCATTCGGCCGATCGATTGGTTGATCGCTAGGCAACCAGACTGGTCAGCTTGCGTCCAAGAATCGTCCTGCACGGGACATATTCTAAATTCTTCGACCGTTTCTTCCGTCATGGCCCCGGCTTTGCTTTTGCAGCTTTGCCAGAAACTTGTCCTCAATAGTTCGTCGAAGGGAACACCTGATGTTGCAGCTTGCTAAGAACGCCGGTCAGTACGTGGAATTAGCCAAAGTCCTATTCCGACATGGTCGTGGCGAGTTGGCCACAATACTGGGATTGGATGCCGCCGAGCAGCCCGCCGACGAGTCCTCGACCCCCGAGTCGCTAGCTCGTGATATCGAAAAACTGGGGCCGGCCTACATCAAGCTCGCGCAGATCGCCAGCACGCGCGAGGACATGATTTCCGCGGACTACATCGAGGCGCTTTCGAGATTACAGGATGATGTCGAACCGGTCGCTGCCGAAGACATTCGCAATATCATCCGCGAAGAGCTTGGAGTCGGGCCTGATAAACTGTTTGCGCAATTCGACGACAGTCCGCTGGCTTGTGCGTCGTTAGGCCAAGTTCACCGAGCGACCTTACGAGACGGTCGAGAAGTCGTTGTGAAGGTACAACGTCCTGATGTAGCCGAAGATGCCAAAACACAATTGGCGGCGTTGCGGGACCTCGCGAAGATCGCAGACTCGAAGTCTGAAATTGGTCGAAAGTTTCGTTTTTGCACCCTGGTCGATGCGGTCGACTATGCAATGTCATTGGAACTGGACTATCGCACAGAAGCAGCCAACCTGCTGCATCTCAAGGAGAACCTCCGCGAGTTCGATTCGATGCGAGTTCCCGAACCCATCGAGTCGCTCGTGACCCGCCGCGTGTTGGTGATGGAAAAATTGACCGGTAGCGCGCTCAAGGACGTCAGTGGTGTCGTTCTGAACGAGATCGATACTGAATCGATGGCTCACGACATCATTGAAGCCTACTTGCAGCAGATTTTGGTCGACGGCCTCTTTCACGCCGATCCCCATCCAGGGAACTTGTTGTTAACGGCCGATCACAAATTGGGTCTGATCGACGGTGGAATGGTCGTTTCGGTGTCGCCCAAGTTTCGCCGCAGAATGGGGGCAGTGCTGATAGCAATCAGCGAGCGCGAAGGCGAAGAAGCTGCCAGGTTGGTCACGGAAATCGGACGTCTGGAGGACGGTGCGTCCGTAGACGAATTGATCACGAGCATCAGTCGTATCATCGCGCGTCAGGACGATTCTCCGACTCAGACACTTTCGCCTGGCAAAACCATTGTTCAGCTTTTGAACGTTGCGGGCGAAAAAGGACTCGTACTGCCTTTCGAGTTGGTGCTGTACAGCAAGGCTCTGTTGCAAATGGAGAACACGGTCTTCAGGCTTTGTCCGGATATCGATCTGCGTCAAATTGTTCGCAGTTATTCGACACGATTACTTGCCGAACGAACCGGCGAACAGTTGTCGCTCGGTCAGATCGCGCGCAGCGCTCTGGACTCTGTCGAACTCGCATCCGAATTGCCGCGACGATTGAATCGGATCACGGAACTGGTTTCAGAGAATGCCCTGCGTGTGACCGTCGACGCGGTCGACGAGCAGGAATTGTTGGCGGGAATTCACAAAATCGCCAATCGAATTACCGCCGGTCTGGTCACCACGGCACTGATTATCAGTGCCAGTTTGTTGATGCGTGTCGACGCGGGACCGATGTTATTCGGTTTTCCAGCTCTTGCGACCATCTTCTTTCTGATCGCCGCTTTGATCGGCTTCTACCTTGTATGGCTCGCATTGGTCAAAGACGCGTAGCAGATTCGCAGCGTCGTTGATATCGGCGACAACGCGTCATTGAAAACATTCAACCGATCGACATCCGATCGGCAAACATTTGGCCCGGCAATTGCTACGTCTAGACGTCTCTCAAACAAAACATTTTAAGAAAAGGACGAACCATGAATCATCAAGAACGCCTGCTCGATCTGATGGAGAATTTTCGTACGGCCATGTTGGTCACTCGTCAGGGCGATGACGAGATGACGTCGCGGCCAATGGCTGTGGCGGATCTGTCCGAAAACGGAGAAATGTGGTTTGTCACCAGCAAGCGTAGTTGCAAAGTGGACGAAATCGGCCACCACAGTGTCGTGCTGGTGACGTTCCAGAACAGTAGCCAATTCGTCTCTGTCTCGGGCGTTGCCCAAGTGATCGACGATCCAGCAAAGATCGACGAACTGTGGTCGGAATCCTGGAAAATTTGGTTTCCCGAAGGCAAGGATGACCCCGATCTGACACTCTTGCACGTCACACCTACTGGTGGTGAGTACTGGGATAACTCAGGCCTAAAGGGTCTGAAATATCTGGTCAAAGCCGGTATCGCGTACATGCAGGGCGAACAAATGTCGACCAGCGACGACGTCAACGCGTCGGTCGAAATGTAGCTCCCACGGAAGAATACCAATTATCAATTTTTACCCGTTCCCAAATGGGGACAGCAAAGGAATATCGAATGTCACCAGTCGCACAGGAACAGGTCGAGGGACTCGGCGCCAACGTCACCGATGAGGGTGTCGCCTTTCGAGTATGGGCACCCAATGCGCAACGTGTTTACGTCATCGGCGATTTCAACGACTGGCAGGCGGACGACGATTCGTTGATGCAGCCAGGCGATCATGGAACGTGGTTCTTGTCCGATCGCCGTGCCAAGGTTGGCGACGAGTATAAGTATCGAATTTGTAACGGAGATCAGGTCCTCGATCGCATCGATCCTTACGCACGTGAAGTGACCAATTCGGTTGGAAACTCCGTCGTACACGACCCCGCGTTCGATTGGGACGGTGACGACTTTACGATGCCACCGTGGAACGAGGTGGTGATATATGAAATGCATCTCGGGACATTTGCTCGCGGCGAAGATGGTAGCCCAGGCGACTTTGATCAGGCGCGAGCCAAGTTTGACTATCTCAAACGTCTTGGTGTCAATGTCCTGCAAATCATGCCGGCAGCGGAGTTTGCCGGGGACATTTCCTGGGGTTACAACCCAGCTCATATTTTCGCGATTGAAAGTGCATACGGTGGACCTCAAGCGTTCAAGCGTTTCGTCAAGGATGCACATGCGGCGGGCTTCGCCGTCGTTTTAGACGTCGTCTACAATCACTTCGGACCGTCTGACCTGGACATTTGGCAATTCGATGGTTGGAGCGAGAACGGTAAGGGCGGTATCTATTTCTATAACGATCATCGATCCGATACGCCGTGGGGTGACACACGTCCGGATTATGGTCGTGGCGAAGTTCGTCAGTACATCCATGACAACGCGTTGATGTGGTTGGATGACTACCACGTCGATGGGTTGCGATATGACA
>JABDKS010000437.1 GCA_013002105.1 Pirellulaceae bacterium
CCGTCGCCGGCGTACCAACCCATCAACAGGTACGTCCCGTTGGCAAGCACACAGAACCAAGCGATCAGCCAGAGTCCCGGTCGCCGCCAAATGCTCGCCGCGACCACTGGGCCAAGGCACCCTAAGATCGGTCCGGCCCATAGAGTCACGCTGGGCCAAGGATCGGGTTTGAAAAAACTGTAGGGTAGCGACCAGGGACGCAACTGCACCCGGCTGAGCGACCCACCGCAGAGGCTGCCGGCCAACAGATGACCACTCTCATGAGCCAGGGTCATGATGACCCACGACCAGGTAAGCAATAACGTTAGGCTGGCAAAACGATTCATCAGCTGATTGTCGCATGAATCGGCGTCCAATCCTAATGGCACCGCGTCGGTTCGTCGTCATGGAGACGCGTTCATCCACGTTCAGACGAACGTAGCGATGTTCAGAACGTACATCCAACGATTCAAATGCGTGCTAACGCACTTAGATTTCTATCTTGTACGCCAGGACATGTCCTGGCGGGTAATGCCGCAGCATTGCTGATGCCGCGTCGAGACCGCAATGGATGCTGGAAAGTTACCTAAGCCGCATCCGCTACAACATTGTCTGGCGGGATTTTGCCAGGACGGGTCCTGGCCTACGAAATTGGCGTTGTCTCAATCAAAACGCTTCGCTCGTGTGCGGTCCGGAATCAGGAGCGGACTAGTTTTCGGAACGCTTCGTTCAGCTGCTTGGTGATCGGACCGGGTTTGCCATCACCGATCACACGGTCGTCCAGTTTGACCGCAGGTATCACCTCGGCCGCACTGCCGGTCAAGAAGCATTCGTCGGCGACGAAGATATCGTGACGCGTCATCGGATGTTGCGAAGTCTCGATCCCAGCCTCGACGGCTAGTTCCAACACGGCGTTGCGTGTGATCCCTTCCAAAATGCCGGCTTCGATCGGCGGCGTATTCAACCGGCCGTGCTTGACCACAAAAACGTTGTCGCCAGTGCATTCGGCGACTTCGCCTTTGTGGTTCAACATCAATGCCTCGATGCAACCTGCCTTCAAGCCTTCGACCTTCGCCATAATATTGTTCAAGTAATTGAGCGATTTAATCCGAGGGCTCAGTGCGGCGGGATGATTGCGAATCGTTGACGCGGTCACCAAATCCAATCCGTTCTCGTAATACGACTCGGGGTATAACGTGATGGTGTCGGCAATGATGATCACCTGAGGATTGCTTGTCCGATTGGGATCGAGTCCGAGCGACCCGGCGCCGCGGGTGACGATCAATCGAATGTACCCATCGGACAGACCATTTTTGGCAACGGTCGCATTGACATCGGTTGTGAGCGTTTCGAGTGAGATCGGTATCTCGAGGCCAATCGCGCGTGCCGATTCCCACAGACGAATCAGATGTTCACGAAGCCGGAAGACTTTGCCGCTGTAGATCCGTAAGCCCTCAAACACGCCATCGCCGTACAGAAGTCCGTGGTCAAAGACACTGATTTTGGCATCTTCCTGGGCGAAAAATTCGCCGTTGATATAAATCTGGCTCATGGATTTGATTGGAGAGTCGTGTTACAGGCCGCTAGGCCGGTCGTGAAAAAAAGCGATAGAAAAATGGGGGATGATAGCTGCCGCTTGGGCGAGGCCGTTCAGCAGTCGACGTCCGCGTCGGTGACGGCTTTCACCACGCAGGCGTCGAAATAGTTTATCGACATTCCTGCGTCCACGACTACAGACTGAGCAGTGATTCCGCTACTTCTTGGGCTCAAAAGGAACGCGGCAGTATTGGCAACTTCGTCGGTCAATACCGCCCGACCGCGTGGAATGACTTTTTCCGCGTACAGATACGAGTCAACGTAACCAGGAATCCCGGCCGATGCGCTGGTTTTCAGCAGTCCGGCGGCAACTGCATTAAATCGCACTTCACTAAATCGACTAAAGGACTTGGTCAAAAACGCGAGCGATGACTCCAACGCCGCCTTGATCGGTGCCATGAATCCGTAGCTCTCGCTGGCCATCCGCGTCGTGCTGATCCCGATGGTCACGACCGATGCATCGGATACAAATCGGTCTTTTAAAGCGTTGCAGACACTGGTCAGCGAATAGGCCGAGATGTCGATCGCTTGGAGAAATTGCTTGCGGGTCGTTTCGTGGAACGGACGGATTCCGTCGGGGTAATCGGCAAATGCAATGCTATGGACCAGGCCATCCAACTGGACGCCGTCTCGCTCCAGCCGGTCTGCCAAGGCGTCGACTTGCGATTGCTGTTCGACATCACAAATCACCACCGTTCTATTGGTCAGCAGCTTTGCCAAACTTTCCTTACGAGACTGGCTTCTGACACTGTAGATCACGTTGCACCCAGCTGATTCCAAGATTGTCGCGATGCGATAGGCAACACTTTTCTTGTTGGCGACACCCATCACCAACACGGTCTTGCCGGCTAGACCCAAAAAGTCGAAGGCTGGTTCGGCGCGATCGGTCACGATGCGTCCCCCGCGGCGGCTTGAGGATTGGTGATGCTGCAGGCAAAATTCAAACGGGCGGTCAACTTGCCATCGAGCAACATTTTGCCAGTCAAGAAATAGGCGTTGCTGACACGCTCGTTCAGCGTCACGTGAATTTCGACTGTATCACCGGGCCGTACGATCCGCTTGAATTTGACGCTGTCCATGCGTGTTGCGACCGGCACCGTGCCCGGAGTATCGGGCGTATCTCCGCTCAGCAGGATCGCGCCGGCTTGCAGACAGCATTCGCACTGGATCACACCAGGAACGATCGGGTAATCGGGAAAGTGCCCTTGGGCAAAAAACTCATCCGCCCGGAACGTTTTTTTGCAGACGATTGTCGTTTCATCTTGCGAGATGATCTCGTCCAAAAGCAGCATTGGAGCGCGGTGCGGAATCCTATTTTTGATTTGTTCAGCAGTCATGACACCCATCTGACGCCAACCCCACCGACGCGCCAAGATGGGGCCCGAATCGACTACCCTCCCGGCGGGCAGAACTGCCGCGATATGGTAGCCTACCAATAGATCGGGACACCCAAACGCCCGATCAGACCCTCCGCTGGCGAACAACCCGATATGACCACGTATTACTCAAACGGCTCGTCGACCACTTCCCTGACGAGTGACGATTTACGCGATGCACTACAGCAGACATTTGATCAGATCGGATTACCCAAGCGAGCCCTCTTGCTGCCGCCGGACCACACGCGTTTATTCAGCCGCGCGGGCGAAATCACAGCTCATTGCCATCAGCTACTCGGTGACTCGGTCGCGGACATCATGCCCGCCTTGGGGACGCATTCACCGATGCGACCGGATCAACTGTCCCACATGTTCCCCGGTGTCCCGCTGGACCTTTTCCGCCCGCATCGATGGCGCGACGACGTGGTGACACTCGGGACCGTTCCCGCCGCTTACGTCAAGGAAGTCACCGGTGGAGTGTACGATCGCCCCTGGCAGGCGCAGGTCAACAAAATGTTGCGAGACGGCGGGCACGACTTGATTTTTTCGATCGGCCAGGTCGTCCCTCACGAAGTAATTGGAATGGCCAATTACAACAAGAATGTGTTCGTCGGAACCGGCGGTGCCGAAGGAATCAACGAAAGCCATTACCTGAGCGCGGTTTACGGAATCGAACAAACACTGGGTCGTGCGAACACGCCGCTGCGTCAGATCCTCAACTACGCACAAGATGAATTCTGCAAAGACCTGCCTCTGCTGTACGCGTTGACCGTCGTGCAACAGATGGCCGATGGAACCATGCACACCCGTGGTCTCTACATCGGCGATGACCATGACACGTTCTTCACCGCCGCGGAACTCGCCAAGGAAGTCAATATCACGCACTTGGATCGCGCACCGCAGCACGTCGTTGCTTATCTGGATCCATCCGAATTCAAAAGTACGTGGTTGGGCAACAAATCGATTTATCGGACTCGATTGGCGATCGAAACCGGTGGACGGCTGACCGTCCTCGGCCCAGCCGTCGAAGAATTTGGCGAAGACCCACAGATAGATGCATTGATACGTAAATACGGATATCGAACCAAAGCCGAGATCATCCAATTGGTAGCGGAGAACGAAGATCTGGCGGCGAATCCGTCAGCGGCCGCTCATTTGGTCCACGGGTCACACGAGAATCGATTCGAGGTCGTCTACGGCGCGGGAAAGTTGACAGCCGATGAAATCGCGTCGGTCAATTACACGCCCGGCAACATCGACGAATTGATGAAGCGTTACGACATCAGCCAGCTTCATGATGGCTGGCACACCGACACAGATGGCAGCGAGTTCTATTTCATACAGAATCCAGCATTGGGACTCTGGCAGGCACCCATCGCGGCCTGATGCTCAAACACCCGTTATGTCTCGCGCTGCCACCGCCATAGGCCAGATGCGGTGCTGTCGAACAGACCTGTCGTTCCGGTGCGATGCCACCGCCGAACAAAACCGCATTATTGGAATTTTCTCTAAAACACCGTAAAAACGGCACTAAATTGCTCCCTTTTCTGCCTTGGTCCGATTTCGGTGATCTGCTACTCTTCGCATCGGCCGACACGAATGCGGCTGAACAAGGATTTTGACGGTCAAGGAAGGCCGTCGATGGTGCGTCGTTTCGCTGGGAAAGGAGTCCGACGTGGAACAAGCAAAGCAAAACTCCGTCTGTATCCACATCCGCTGGATGATACGCCGAGACATGCCCGCCGTGCTCGGTATCGAAAATAACTGCTTCGAATTTGCGTGGACCGAAGAAGACTTTATCCGTTGCTTGCGTCAACGCAATTGCATCGGAATGGTCGCTGAGAAAGATGACGAAGTCGTGGGGTTCATGATCTATGAATTGCACAAGAATCGTCTCCACATCCTGAACTTCGCCGTTCACCAACAACACCGACGTAATGGCGTTGGCAATGCGATGGTCAGCAAACTGCTCGGCAAACTTTCGCATGAACGGCGCAACCGCATCATGCTGGAAGTCCGCGAGACGAATCTGGAAGCTCAACTGTTCTTCAAAAATCTCGGTTTCCGAGCGATCTCAGTGCTTCGTGATTTCTACGACGACACGGTCGAAGACGCCTATCTGATGCAATTTCGCTATCAGCCCACGGACGAAGAACTGGCGCAACCGCACAATCGAATCTCACGTTTGGCAGGCTGACTCGGTAACGCCCGCTTCGGGCACAACCAATACAAAAAAAGCAACTCGGCAGCGAGTTGCTTTTTTCATGCGCCAATCAGCGCCCCAATTAGATGGTCAGTTTAATCGTGGGCCAGGACCGGTACTGGCCTCAATGGCATTTGATAGGCGTCGCTTGGTCGTCTCTCGCTCGGAGGCGGTGAATTCATTCATAACCCGATGCGTAAGCGAGGGACAATCGATGTCGCCACGTCCCTCGGAGGCTGTGAATTCAATCATAACCCGACGAGGCTATGTTTTTTTGGTAACCCGACGCGTTAGTTTTGAAGCTGCGCTTTCGCGTGACGTACAGGTTTCTCATAACCCGACGCGTCAGCGAGGGACGAGTCATATCAGTTTTCCCTCGCTGACGCGTCGGGTTACGAGAAAAGCGCAACTTCAAAACGCGTCAGCGAGGGACAACGGAGTACGGTAGGTCCTTCGCTAACGCGTCGGGTTACCATTCACGCGTCCGATTTAGCCGAATCAATAAAATCACAGCCTCGATGCGTTAGCGAGGGACAATCGATGTCGGCTCGTCCTTCGCTAACGCGTCGGGTTACCAACAACCAATGCCTCGCACAAATGCGCAAATTCAAAACTCGCGCGTCGGGTTACCAATTCCCCGGTCAATCGTCAGCTCTAAACTAATTTCACAGCTTAGGAGCGAGAGGCGACCAACCGAGTGCCATTCGGTTCTGGCCTACGAGACTTACCGACCAACGGCTCGCCGCTCTACGACAACAACTCTGCCTTGAGCGTTTTCTTGCATGCCCCGATGACCTTTTCGATCAATGCATCGGCTTGGTCGCCGCTCAGGGTCGCATCATGACGTTGCAATTCCACAGACATCAGAATGCGTTTTTTCTCTTTGCCGTCTTTCTTCGCGTCTCGATAGGTTTCGCGATAAGTCAACCTGGCGAGTTCTTCGCCGATTGCGGCACGGACGACGTTTTCCATTTCGCTCCATCGTATCGACTCGGAGAGCACGAAATTCAGATCGCGCTGCACCGACGGGAACGAGCTGACCGATTGCTGCTGTGGAACCAGTTCCGAGGATGCCAGCAGAACCGAAAGCGAAAGTTCCGCGGCGACAACCGGCGCGGGCAATTTCCATTGTTTCAACGTCCGCGGATCGACGATTCCCATGTAGCCCACCAAGACGTCATCAAGTGTCAGCTGGACAGCACCTCCCTTGACAAATCCGGCTCGGTGAACCGGTTCGACGACGGCATCGTTGGCAATCCCAAGTCGTGAGATCAGCGTTTCGACGATTCCTTTGAGTGCAAAGAAATCGCCGCCGGCGACCAACCCCAAGCAATACTGCTCTGATGGCAGCGTATCATCGCTACCGTCGCTGTCATTGGGCAGATAAATGTGTGCGATCTCAAACAAATTCGCTTCCAGGCTGGCAGTCGCCCAGTTGTTCGCCCTCCCTTGCAGCAAACTCGGAATCAATGTCCGTCGGAGTCGTTTGGATCCCTTGAGCATTTGCGTCTGGGTTTGCAACGCGGGCAAATCGGTCCACGGGCTCAACGACTCGTCCAGTTTTTTGGTCACGACGCTCGGTGTCATCGCTTCGCTCAGTCCGGACGCTGTCAAAACCAGTCGGACACGTTCCATCGCGACATCAAAGGGTCGCTTTTGACTCGGAGCGACCGGGATGGGCGAGTCCTCGGGGATCTTGTCGTACCCGTAGATTCGTGCGACCTCCTCGATCAAGTCGGCTTCACGCGTCAAGTCATGACGCCAGGTTGGTGGGACAAAACAAATGCTGCCGGGTTGATCATCGCCATCGGCAGTGCAGCCTAGTTCATTCAAAATTCGCGTGACTTCTTGAGAATCGATATGGACCCCCAGGATCCGTTCGATCTCGCTGGACCGCAGTAGTATCGATTCACGCTCGGGGATCTCCGGTAAGGTGTCGATGATTCCTTTTGCGACCTTGCCACCGGCCATTTCTTGAATCAGTTGACAGACGCGTTGGCTTGCCCAATCGACTCCCTCGGGGTCAACCTTCCGTTCGAATCGATACGACGACGGGCTTTGCAGCTTCAGTTTTCGAGCTGTATGGCGGACAAACAAAGGCGTAAAGATGGCGGCTTCGATCACCAGATCGGTGGTGTCTTCGTTGACTTCCGAGTCAGCGCCGCCCATCACGCCGGCAATGGCGTCTGCTTGTTTTGCATCCGCGATGACGCAGGTCGTCTGATCCAGATCGTACGACTTGTGGTCGATCGCTTCGATCTTTTCCTTTTTGTCACCACGGCGAACGATGATCTTGGATCCGGCCACTTTGGCGTAATCGAACGCGTGCAGCGGTTGGCCACATTCCATCATGACGTAGTTGGTTGCGTCGACGACGTTGTTGACCGATGCGATGCCGACTGCCTGGAGCGATTCGACCAGCCACTTGGGACTCGGCCCAACTTTGACACCTTGGATTACACGAGCGGTGTAGCGTGGGCAGCCTTCGAGGAATCGGTTTTCGACACTCAGTAACGAATCGACCGATTCACCGGACTCTTTCAACGAAACCTCTGGAATCGTGACGTTCAATCCATACAGCACAGCGATTTCGCGAGCGACGCCAATGTGACCGAGGCAGTCGCCGCGATTGCTGGTGACTTCCAGATCGATGACGGGATCGCCGTCGACGATCGTCGTCCCTTCGTGATTGAGCCCGGAGAGACTCAAACGCGATTCGAGTTCTTCGCGATCCATCGAAAGGTCGACGTACTTCGACAGCCACTTCCAAGAAACAAGCATTGTTTTTCGATCGGGAAAACGAGTGGTGAGTTATCGGTGGAAGTCGCTGAGTGACTGCAGTTCACGGCCGCTACGGGCAACCGTCGACGACACGGTGGAGGTTCGGAAGTGGGACCAAGTCTGGAACCCCGTCCGCGTGAATCAATTATCCAGGACAGGTCCTGAACTACGTGATCAATCGAATCAAAACTGACGCAAAAATCGCAGGTCGCCACTGTACAGATCGCGGATGTCGGTGATCCCGTGGCGACGCATGCACAGTCGTTCGACCCCCAGTCCAAACGCAAATCCAGAGACTTCGTCTGGGTCGTACCCGACCGCCGTGAACACATTGGGATCGACCATTCCGGCACCCCCAAATTCGATCCAAGTGCCGTTCCACAAAAAGTCGACTTCGACACTCGGTTCGGTAAACGGAAAAAACGAAGGCCGGAATCGGATCTCGACATCGCCGCCCAAATAATTCGTCGCAAAGACGCGAAGGACGGTTTTCAAATTGGCCATCGTGACATGGCGGTCCACCAGCAGGCCTTCCATTTGATGGAACATCGGAAAATGCGTTGCATCGGGATCGTCAGGCCGATAAACGCGACCGAGCGAAATGATGCGAATCGGCGGCTGTTGGGTTTCCATCGTCCGAATTTGAACCGTGCTGGTCTGGCTGCGCAACAGCTGCGTACCTTCGACATTTCGTCCTTCAGCCGCGTTTTGCGCCGTCGCCAGATAAAAATTATCCAGCGGGTCGCGAGCCGGATGGTCTTCGGGAATGTTCAACGCGACGAAGTTGTGCCAGGGGTCTTCGACCTCCGGACCTTCGGCTGCCTCGAAACCCATCCGTCCCATGATCTCCATCAAGTGATTGATGGTTTGCGTGATCGGGTGAATGTGGCCAATGGTCGGTTGCAGTCCCGGCAGTGTGGGATCAAACGTTGGGTCGACACCCGAATCGTCGCTGCCACCGAGTCGCTCTTGTGCTTGTGCCAAGGCAGCGTCGATCGACTGCTTGACCTCGTTGAACTTCATCCCGGCCGACTTCTTGTCGTCTTTGCCGACACCGCCCATCTGCTTTTGGACGTCTTTCAGCCGGCCTTTCTTGGCACCGGTGAATGTTACCCGCGCGGCCTCTAACGAATCGGCGTCATCGGCCGAATCGAACGCGCTCAGCGCATCGTTTTGCAACGCGCTGAGGGACGCAAGGAAATCTTGAAGTGACATGTGATCGCTAGGCGGCCAAGGCTTGCTTGACCTTGTCACAAATGTCCTTAAAGCCGGCTTCGTCGTGGATCGCCATCTCGGAGAGCGTCTTGCGATCCAATTCAATGCCAGCTTTCTTCAGCCCGTAAATGAACTCGCTGTAACGAATTCCGTGCTGACGGGCAGCGGCGTTGAGACGGATGATCCAAAGCTTACGGAATTCACGTTTCTTAACGCGACGATCACGGAATGCATACGCACCGCTTCGTAGCAACGTCTCTTTGACGGTTCGGGTCAGCTTACCGCGTCCACCGCGAAAACCCTTTGCACGCTTGAAAAGTCGTTTCTTTGACTTGTTCCGCGCCGCACCTTTGGTAGTACGCATCGTTCGTAAATCCTAGCTTTTGAAAATGTGTTTCAGTTCAGGTCCCGACGATCGTGTCGCCGATGTTTTACCCAACCAAATGGAATGTCTTTTCCTGAAGGAAAAAGGGGAATCGCGGAGCTCAGCGAACTGGCGGCCCGCAAGCGAGTTCGGATCGGATCCACACTCGCTGACACAAATGAACGGATTCAGTTGTGTGTCTAGTAGCTGTTGCCGTTGAGTGCTGCGTGGATCGTTTTTTCCATGCAAGTATCGACAGCCGTCGTACCGCGTAGGTTACGACGTTGTTTTTTGGAAAGTCCGCGAGCCAAGTGACTGGTACCGCTTTGGCGGTGCATGCATTTGCCCTTGGCTGTCAGGCGGAACCGTTTCTTGGTCCCTTTGTGGGTCTTGATCTTGTTACCCATCGTTTATCTCATCGCTTTTTGTTGGTTTTCTTGCCAGCATCGTGCTGAGTGGAATCGCGAAAGATACCGAAGAATCGTTGTTTTGGGAAGTGCCAATGTGGTCGCAAACCGCGTGTCGATGGGTCTCGTAGCCCGGTATTCACAGTGATTGCTAAGAATCACGATCTGACCGGCAACTATCGGAGCTGTTCATTCATTTCGCGTGTGGCTGCCTCGACCGCCTCCTGCCAGCGTGAATCGCCATATTTATCGCTAAATTCCGGCCTTTGATGGGCAAATATGATGTTTCGCGAGCTGTTGACGACCGCTCCAAGTCCCTCGGCGTCAAATCCACCTTGAACATCCGCCGCCGAACCGCCCTGGGCCCCAAAACCTGGAATCAGAATCCAGCTGCCGGGCATCGCACTGCGCATCTGGGCAAGCTGCTCGGGGTACGTTGCCCCAACAACCGCACCCATCGGGCCGTAATTCGACTCGCCCAATCGGCCTTCGTTTAACTCCGTCAGTAACTCGGCGACCCGCTGATAAACGCTCTGCCCATCGGTCATTCGGTCTTGCAGCAGTCCGCCGCCGGGATTGGATGTTTTGACCAGCACAAAGACGCCTGCATCTCGCTGATCGCAAATTTCCACAAACGGCTCCAGAGAATCACGTCCCAGATAGGGGCTGACCGTCAGTGAATCGCTGCCCCAGGGACTTCTGTCTCCCGCCCCCAAATACGCCTGAGCGTACGCCGTTGCAGTACTTCCGATGTCATTGCGTTTGCCATCCATGATAACGATCAAGCCGCACTCGTTCGCGTGTCGAACGACTTCGCCAAGAGCCACCGTTCCAGCCGGACCAAGCTGCTCGAAGAACGCCGATTGCGGTTTCACACAGGGGACGATGTCTTGGACAATGTCAATGATTTCGTTGCAAAACTGCGTGTAGGCGGCTGCCCAAGCATCGGGTGAATCGTTCGATACGCTATCACGAATGGGTGCGGGCAACTGTGCCTTACGCGGGTCCAACCCCACGCAGGTTACCGAGCGAGTCCGCTTCACCGCGTCGGCCAATTGATCCGCAAACTTCATCTCGTCACCCTGTTACTGTTTACTCTCGAAAACATCGTGCGCAAGTCGAAACGTCCCCGCGCCTTTGTCATTCGTACCACGAAGCTCAATGGCTTGGTAGCGTGCCACATGGAAGCAATCTAGCTCGCAGAAATTCAACTCGAAGTCGTCGTATTGGTAGGGCCGGTGCCAACCTTGTCTTTACCCACAAGTCGGCTTTTGCAATCAACACTTTACCCTCCCGCGCATATGACTTTCCATTGGAAAACACGCTGTCGCGCTCGGGGTCGGTGGTGAGCCTAAGCGAGCCAACGGGGA
>JABDKS010000438.1 GCA_013002105.1 Pirellulaceae bacterium
GATCGGAAGGGTTGGTCGCGGGGCTGGGCGCCATTCTTTGTCGTCGTCGGAATGAATTCGATCGCGGCATATTTGATGGGCCAATTGATGAAACCGTTTGCCCGCGGAATCTTTCATACTCACCTGCCCGACTCATTCTGGGACGCAAGCGGCGCGTGGCAGCCAATGGTGGAAGCCACCCTGGTCGCTGCGTTTTTCTGGCTGCTACTGCTTTGGATGTATCGGAACCGCGTCTTCATTCGTATCTAGATTCGAAACCATGAATCAACATTCTTTGACCGTCGTGATGGTCTTGAGCCTGTTACCCGGCTCCGCACAAGCAAGCAATGTTCTGCTGATGATTTCCGACAACCATTGTTGGTTTGACGTGGGATGTTACGGCAACGAAGTGGTCCAGACACCGAATCTGGATCGTTTGGCCCGCGAGGGTGTCCGGTTTCGACAAGCGTTCGCCACCACCGCATCTTGCGGCCCAAGCCGGGCGGTGATGTACACCGGGTTACTGACGCATTCCAACGGCCAGTACGCGCATCCTCATCGGGAACACAACCAGCAGCTCCGACCAGAGGTGACCACCGTCTTCGCGATGCTGAAGGCCAACGGTTATCGCACGGGTTTGATTGGCAAGGATCACATTCGCCCGCTCGAAAAGTACCCGATCGATTTCAAGCCCAGGGGAAGTTCGCGTGATGTCGTGTGGATGGCAGAGCAAGCCGATCGGTTCTTCCAGGAAGGCGATGAACCGTTCTTTCTGGTCGTTTCGTTTAGCGATCCGCATCCGACCTCCATCGACGGCACTGGCTGGGGAGTCAGGAAAGAGATCGATGGGTACACGCCAAGAAACTACGATCCTTCCTCGATCGATCCGCCACCGTTTCTGCCGGACAATCCCGAAGTGCGCGAAGGCATGGCGGGATACTACCAGCAGATCTCTCGCATGGATTTTGGGGTCGGGAAAGTTTTGGATGCTATTCAGCAAAACGGTCACGAAAACGACACGCTCGTGATCTTCCTGTCCGACCATGGAACGTCGGAGCCGGGTGCGATGGGGACCCATTACGAACCTGGAGTCCGTGTTCCGTTCATCGTGCGACGACCCGATTTGCAAAATCCCGGCATGACCAACGAGGCTCTCGTCGCGTTTACGGATCTGACTCCCTCGATTATCGACTGGACCAACACACCCTTCGAACAGTACACGCTGCACGGCCGAAGTTTTCTGCCCATCTTAGAAGCGGAAAACCCCGAAGGTTGGGATCGGGTGCTGCTGAGTCATGTCGCGCACGATGTCTTTGCCCACTACCCAATGCGAACGCTGCGCGGACGGCGGTACAAGTTGATCTGGAATATCCTTTGGCGTGCTGAATATCCGCTTCCGATTGATACCGTTCAACGACGCACGTGGGTCAACAACCGTAACAGCGGATCGAAGACACTCGGATTGCGGACAATCGACCAATTCCTTCATCGGCCACAATTGGAGTTGTACGACCTGGAAACGGATCCTTGGGAATTGAACAACCTCGCCGGTTCGCGTGACCCCGCTGTTGTCAAGATTTTCGATTCGATGGTGCAAGAGTTGGTTTCGCGTCTGGAAGACCAACAAGATCCGTGGATGCGAAAGTATCACCCACTGCGACCGGGCCAGTGATGCTCTGCAGCTTCATCCGGTCACGCATTACGCGTGTTACTCTCGACCAGCGGTACGGGTGGATCTTGCCGCTGAGTTGCTTTGGAGACGATCCAAATCGTCGCTAGTCCTGACAACATGGCAAAGGTTCGAAACGGAAAATCGCTCCCGGAAGGTCCTTGCCACGGATAGGGAATGAACGACGGTAAACCAATCAGTGGTTCACCGCCTCCAAGTCGTAGCACCAAGCCAACCACAGCACCGGCAATGACACCGGTGCGATTGGCCACCGACGAAAAAAGTACCATCACCAATTGTGGAAACAGAATCACGTACACCAAATCAGCACACAGGTACCACAAGGCATAGACGCTCTGCACGGACAG
>JABDKS010000449.1 GCA_013002105.1 Pirellulaceae bacterium
GAGCCGTTTCGGCGCTAGCCGCGGTTGATGTGCGGTAAGAACCGGGGCTATCGCCCAACGGCTAGAATTGGATTGCCCCTGCGACGGAGTTGATTTGATCGTGCGTTTAGTTCGCACCGCGAACCGAGTCGTTGGGATTGGATTACACACTGAGCCGTTTCGGCGATAGCCGCGGTTAAGTGACTTGTCTCCCCATCCGACTCATTCGACGAACCTTGACGACATTCGCTAGGGCTAAAATCCCCTCCCAAAACGTTGATCAAATGCTTGGGAACGAACCAATTAAATATCCGTCATTAACTGCTGCAAATGACAATCGACACTTTCGGCCAGTGCGTCTGGGTTATAGCCGCCTTCGAGCAGGCTGACGATGCGACCCGACGCATGCGTCTGTGCCACATTTTGGACGATGGTGGTCAATTCGGTAAAGTCCTCGCTCTCCAAACCAAGTGACCCGATCGGGTCTTGGGCGTGCGAGTCAAAACCGGCACTGATCAAAATCAACTCCGGTTTAATTTTTTCGGCTATCGATTCGACGGCGACGCGAAAAGCATCCAGCTGCTCGCGTCGCGATGTGCCGAAACGGATGGGCACATTCAAAGTTGTTCCCAAGCCATCACCACTACCTGTTTCGTCATGGTTGCCGCTACCGGGATAGAAAGGGTAACGGTGCATCGAGACAAAACCGACTTGCGGGTCGCTCCAAAATATTGCTTGGGTACCGTTGCCATGATGGACATCCCAATCAACGATCATGACCTGATTACAATCGAGCTGCGATATCGCATATTTCGCCGCCACGGCGACGTTGTTCAGCAAGCAAAACCCCATCGGCTGACCAGGCAAAGCGTGATGTCCCGGCGGTCGGATCAAACAAAGTGCCGAGTCGTCTTCACCCGCAATCACACGTTTGACAGCGTTGCATGCTGCGCCGGCCGCCGACTTTGCGACTTCAAAAGACCGTGGTGACACGATCGTGTCGGCCTCGATTCTGCCTCCACCGGAGTCGGCAAAATCGCTCACCGATTCGATCAATTCGGCGCGATGCACGAGAGTCAACTGGTCGATCGTGGCTGGTTCCCATTCGGGTTGCCGGCAACGGGCCAGGACGTCGCTGCTCGAAAGTTTCTGTTTAATCGATCGCAGACGCTGCGCGTTTTCGGGATGCTGGCCCGTGTCGTGCTGCTGAAAGATTGAGCCGCAGTAGAGCAATGTCATCCGCATTCACCTCGCTTGCCGCAGGAACCGACACGGCACATTTGCCGCGTGCCTACGCTTTCAGCATCACGCTGATCGCGTCCAGGTACAACTGGATATCGTCCGCGCTGACTTCATTCCAACCCGCTGCTTTGTGCCGCAACAATGCCAGTTTGAACGACTCCATTGCGTCGGACAGGTCATCGGGAAGTTCGGGTAAACCGACAAATGGTTGCACAAATGACTCGGGTGTGTCATCCGTTTGTGCCGTCGCCCCCGAACCCGATTTACTCATCGACGACAATTCTTCTTCATCGCCAAAATCGGGTTCGTCGTATCGTGGTCCGGAAGCAATGTCGCCGGGTTCGTCGCCATATTCCTTGTTGCGTCCACCGCCTTGTGCGGGGATTGTGACATCTTCGTCCAAGTCAACGTCGACGATCTGACTTTTCGTGGGGCGTTGGGATTCGACCGCGCCGTTGGCTTGCCATCGTTGTTCACGCATGTTTGACACGCTCCATGCTTCACGTGACGCTCCTTCGAGCCACATCGGCGCATCGTCCCAGTCCAGGGCTGCCAAAAAGTGGCTCCAGTAAACGTCATCGTACGTTGCATACGTCGAACCAAAACGATCGTAGACGCGGCGTAGTCGTCCGACGTGCGGCGAGGTCACGCCTCCAACCCGTCGCGCCCAAGCTTCGTCGGAATACTGAGTGGCATCGACGCCCGATTCGATCAAAGCTTCACGCCACTCACTGATGATGCGTCCCTTCTCCCAGTTGGTCGTGCTGATCAAATTGTTCCATTGGCCGATGAACGGCTGCGCCAACTCGGAAAGCTTCGTGCGATCTTCGTCGCTCAGGTTGTCGTCGGCATCCGCATCGATGTCGGCGGATGTCCAAGCCTTCTTGGCCGCTTGCAGATCCGGTTCTTGGTCGTCGATCTGCGTGTCGGAAACTTGCAGGGCATCGCGATCATGCTGGGGATCGGAATCTTGTGGCGTGTCGGAGAGATTTGCGTCGTCCGAGCCAGTTTCAGCGGCTTCGGTCTCCAGCGGTGCTTGGTAGGAATCGTCGGGTGTCATGTGCGTCCATCACGTGAGAATAAGGTCGTCATCAAACGAGGGTCCGTACAGTACGTGGTCAGGTGAATGGCGAGAAGCACGGCGGACGGTTTTGCGCCGATGTGATGCAAATTACCGAGTCAATCAGAACGGTCGGGTCGACTTTGACGTGTGGAAAGTTTGTCAGTGATCAGGACCTGTGGGGCGGGCGATGTGTCCGCAAGCCAGGGGTTTCGGTTTTGGCGCGGTTGTTGCTAACTCTTTGGCACGGTGGCCCATCGAGATTGAGGGCCCGTTACCAACACGAGGAGTATTCGACCATGAGTGTCACAAGCAACATTTTTGCCCGTCGCGTCAAGGATATCATGAGTCGCGATGTCGTGACCATTAATGCCGGCGATACGGTTCACGAGGCACTCGTTCTGATGGGCGAAAACCGCGTTTCGGCGCTCCCGGTCGTCGACCGACACAATCACTGTGTCGGGATCCTGTCGACGTCAGATCTGGTCGATATGACGCGTGATTTGGATGACGATATCTATCATCTGGACCTCGTTGATATGACCTCGCGGCGTTTTTTGCTGGAAAAATTGGCTCACAGCATGGGCCACGAATCGGTTCAGTCGTTCATGAGCGAAGCCGTAACGACGCTTTCACGGGATGCATCATTGGGTGAAGCTACCCGCGAGCTACTGCGAAATCGGATTCACCATCTGCCGGTCGTCGATTCCAAAAACCACTTGCTGGGAATCCTGTCGACAATGGATATCCTGGCCGAACTTGCTGATGCCGCACCGTAGTGGTACGAATCGTCACAGGTGACGCCCGATTACCGTGCCATGGCTGTGCGTTACAGCGCGCTTTGAGGCGACCTGAAATAGCAGGTCGTCCTCAATGGGTTTTCTGAGCAGAAAATGTCCCGCAACGTTCGCGTTGATACCGGATGTCGCTGCGACTTTGGCAGGAAGGTTGTGGATGCTGTCGTGTACCATGAAAGCGGCTACCGGATACTGAATTGACCCCTACGAGATCCATGCTCAAACGATTTGTTTTCTTGATGTTTGTCGCCGCTGTTTTGGGACCGGGAGCCCATTGTGCAAATGCGCAAAAGCGGACTTACGAGCGAGCGCCGATCAACTATGACGATACGCCGGTTCACGACGCGGTGGCGAAGCTCAACGCGCGACTTGCTGACGGGAAAGCAAAACTCGCATTCGACAACGAGCACGGATACTTAGCGTCCGTGCTACGCGAATTGGACATCCCGGTCAGTTCGCAAACGCTGGTATTCAGCAAGACCAGCATGCAACTGCACGCGATTTCGCCACGCATGCCACGCGCGATTTACTTCAACGATGATGTTTACGTCGGCTGGTGCAAACTTGGCAAGGTGCTGGAGTTTGCCACGACCGATGCCAATCAGGGTGCAATTTTCTATACGCTAAACCAAACCGAGAAGGAGTCTCCGCAATTCACCCGTGACCGCGGCACGTGTCTGGTTTGCCATAGCAACCACCGCACGCAAAATGTTCCGGGCTATTTTGTCCGCAGTGTCTTTCCCCAAGCGTCGGGGCACCCGGCACTTGGCAGTGGTACCTACACGACGGATTCCAGCAGCCCGTTTGACGAACGATGGGGCGGTTGGTACGTCACCGGCAAACATGGCCGCATGCGACACATGGGCAATGCGATCCTGCCATCCGATGCGCTCGATTTGGATCGTGAACCTGGTGCGAACCAGACAAAGCTGGACGGCTTTTTTGCGACTCACCGGTATCTATCGCCGCACAGCGATCTGGTCGCGTTAATGGTCTTGGAACACCAAACGCAAATGCACAATGCCATCGCATCGGCCAATTACGAGACACGCGAAGCACTGCATCAGTCGTTCGAGATGAACAAGTTGTTGGAGCGAGATGCGGATCACATCAGCGAGAGCGCCCAGCGTCGTATGAACGCGGCCGCCGAGAACGTGGTCGATCATTTGTTGATGGTCGATGAGTTCGCGCTGCAGGATACCGTCGAGGGAACGAGCGACTTTGCAGCCGAGTTTCAGAATCGCGGACCGCGTGACTCCAAGAACCGGTCGCTACGACAATTGGATCTACAAACGCGACTGTTTCGTTATCCGTGCAGTTATTTGATCTACAACCCGGCCGTTGACGCGTTGCCACCCAAGGTGCACCGTTTGGTTGTCGAAAAATTGATGGACGTCTTGGAGGGTCGCGACGAGTCAGAGAGTTATGCGCATCTGACACCGAGCATGAAGCAAGAGATCTTGGAGATCCTACGCGAGACCAAACCGGGGCTCTTTGCCGGTGACAGCGCGCGATCGAACCTCTAGTTGGACAGCGCCGCTTTGGGATAATGAAAAGTAACGTTGTCCAGCTAGAGAATTTTTACTAGTACGTCGGATCAATCGTAGGCCAGGACAGGTCCTGGCCTACGAGATAACTAAAATTGCTCCAGTGCAATCGCTGAATTGGTAACGGGCCAGTGGTCTGTCTTGGTGCGACACACTCACACGCCGCTGTCAGCGCGGGTGGTGGCCTACGAAGATGATCGCAGCGGCGAGGTCGCTGGACCATCGGGTTAGTGATCCAACCAAGCCAGGAAGAACGGGTTGAGATGGCCTTTCCAAAGGTCGTTCAGTTTGTCGACCGTCGCGCCGGTACGTGGGTCACGTGCTGACGCATTGGATGCCAGACGATACCTCCGTGCGATGGCGATTTCTTCGTCGCCCTTGCCCGATGAACTGGCATTGTTCTCCTGGCGATTCGCTTCGCTAACCAGTAAATCCTTCGCCATCGAAATCGCATCCTCTTTGGATAACGCGTTTTCGATTCTCACGGTCTTTTCACTGCCGGTTCGCGACGCAGTCGTGACGAAACTGAAATCGCCAATAATTGAACCACGATCGTTACTCGGCTTGGAGTCAACAATGATATCCGACTGGTCGGCAGCATCCGATTCGTCAACCGGCATCACACGCACCAGAACGAATTCATTTTCCTTTTTGCCAAGTTGAAACTCGTGTAGTCCGTGTTCGCATTGCATCACTCCGTAGACCGCGTTGCCTTCGATCATCATCACCACTTCGCCGGTCTCCGTTCCTTCGCGATTTCTCTGCTCGTGGACCAGGGTGACGTCGAAACCCATCCGCCTGGCCCAGGCTTCGTACATCTCGACCAGCTGCCGAATGTAGGGCAACGCCGACGCGTACGCCGATTCAATCACAAGAAACGCATCGCAGCGATCGACTTTGTGCTCGCATCGGACGCTGTACTCCAACAACTCGGTCTGCCGCTGCAGTTCGGCGCTGCGGTCGGCGATCTCGGTCCAGAGATGCGGCGCACTTCGGTCCTCCAAAAGATCGCAATCACCGGCGACGGCGTTGATCTGAACATTCAATTCGTCGCGTGCGGTGATCAGTCGCTCCAAGCGATACAGTTCGCTCAGGTCGTGTCGGGAACGAGTTCGGTCATCCCAGAAATCGACTCCACAGGAGGCGGACACCAGTTCGCTACGTCGCGCGGCTAATGACCTGCGATCGAATTCATCGACCAATCGGTCCAGCGAACCATGCAATCCGTCCACCTGTTCACGAATCTCACGTGGTCGCACGGTTTTGGTTTTGCCGCTGACGGGATCGACCACCTTGGGCCGTGTCATTCGTTCGTTACGCCGTGATTGGCGATCATGAATCACTTGCAAGCGAACGTTTTTATCACCGGGCAAAAGTCGCAGCAGTGCCGGACGTCGATCGCTTCCCATCTCGGCCAACTTTCGCGCCAGCGGCAACAATGCCAGTTGCTCGACGGCGCGTTTCATTGGCCGGGCACCGAAGGCCGGTTTGTATCCCTGTTTTGCTAACTGGTCGATCACTCCGCGATCGACATCGACGCGCAGGCGGCGACGTGTGATTCCGCTGCGCAACAAGACGCGGCCGAGTTCCCGTTTGGCGATCGTCCGCATCGCAGAACGCGACAGAGGGGTAAACCGCACAACTCGATCGATTCGGT
>JABDKS010000462.1 GCA_013002105.1 Pirellulaceae bacterium
CGTCATAGGAGGCCAACACGCCGGCTTCCTCTTTATTCTTTGGTGGACCACCGACCAGCAAGTGATCGTAAGAGCCGGCCTTGTATTCGCCGTTGTTTGATACGACCAGTCGACCTTGTGCGGTGTATGCTCCTTTGCCGTGCCAGCCGGGGACCGGTTTTTTGAAGAGGAGTTGATGCTCAAGTGAATGAACATTGATTTCGTAAATCATTCCTTCCATGTCGACCATGTAGATCATGTTTGCCGGATCGGTCAAATGGCGTGCAAAGGCTGTCACCCGGGCAGGCATTTTTTTCGGCGAGATTGCACGGACGTTTCCCACGTCGTCGATTGCATAGTGTGCGATGAAGAGTTGGTTGGATTCGCGGTGGATCATCCGTCCGGCCGGTGTGCCGCCGACACTTTCGGGATGAATCGTCATCGACAGGTCCGGTCCCACGCTGAACAATTTGTGTTCGCTACCGAGCGGTTGGTGGGGCGCGTAGTTCACCATCCAAAGCTTGCCCGCCCAAGGAACGACGGCACCAATGCCGCATTCATTGTGCCCCGCTTTGCGGTGTGCACCGTTTTGGCTGTAGACGCCATAAGTCGTCAGGTGCGGATAGACACCACTGATCTTGCGCCGAGATTCAATATCCTGTGGCGACTGATTTTGCCGCGGTAATTGGGCCTCGGACTGGCTCGCCCATGCGCAGATGAGAACAATAATCAATAACAAACGCATCTTGTATGGTCGCAAAAATGTGACGAATGGGTGTGGTCCGTAAGGTGCCATTTTAGAGCCATTTGCGCCAGGAGGGGGCTCCTGGATTCGATCGGCGTCGGTGATTCGATCAAGGCCGGTAATGACAATTTGACCCGTTTGTTGATCGCCAAATGTCAAGCCACAAGCCGCGGAAATGCTTTAAGGTCGCCTCGGTGGCCAAATCGTGCCGCCGGGTGATGCCGTGTTGGAGAAACACGAAGATTCCCTTCCCGCGTACTGTGGCACTTCGTCACGCTCGGCAAGGGGTAGCTGTCGGTTGTGACAGAAGATCCGTAGCCAAACGTTTGCGAGGTGAGTATCGTGGTGATGAAATGAATACGCCAAGCCTCTACCGAATGACCCAGCGAACGAGCCGATTGGATCGTTGCGTTTTGGCTTTGACTGCCTGCGTTTGGCTACTTCAGTTGCCGATTCCGATGTTCCATCATCACGAATCGATTGATTCTGGTTTGGTGTTGGCCGAGCACATCGAACGTCATCACGACGTGTCGACTGGATCTACTTACGATTGGCACTGGCATTTGGTGTTGCCGTCGGAGCTTTGTCACGGTGATGGCGACTCCGACGCCGTACCGTCAACGGTGGTGACGGCGGCGACGACCTCCGGGCTGTCTGGGTGTTCGTCGGTGACTTTCGGCGAATTGGATGATGTCCGTAGAATCGACCTATCGGTGTTCGAGTGCGTAGATCCTGAATTGGGATCGCTACCTGAGCCGATGTTTGTTGGTGCATGCACCCACCATCTCAAACCCACTGTGCACACCTGCGCGCTACTTTGCGTGATGCTCTGTTAAGAACGGCTCGTTCTTGCATTTCCAAATAGGTTTGCTGATTCGTCGGGCGATGGTCCGATGGATTGGCAGTCTCTGAGCCATTCTTTCACTGTGTTGTGTCCATGAATATTCAAGTCTTTGTCCGTGCGTCTTGCGCGGTCTCGGGGATTGTCCTATTAGTTTGGGCAGTTGGTCAAATACGTCCCGATCCCGCCGAGGTCCAGTCCACTCTGAACGACAGCGGGCCGGCCCCCACCGGCCGCATGGTGACGCTTTCAAGTTCCAAATCCTCGGTTGCCGGGATCCAATTGGCGGTGGTCCGACGCGGTGACTTGTTGATAGCTCGCACGTTGCCGGCGCGAATTACCTACGACGATTCGCGTCATGTTTCCGTTCGAGCAGCGACCGACGGTGTGTTGGAACGGGTATTGGTGAAACCGGGCGACGTCGTCGTATCGGGGCAAACCATTGCAGTCTTGCGGAGTCCCGATATTGGAAACGCTCGCAGTGAAGTCATGACACGGACGGCGGCACTGGAGTTGGCGGAGTCTGAACGCGTCTGGTGGAGCACGCTATGCGAAAACGTGAAGCGTTTGGTCGACGCGATCGCCTCAAACACTCCAGTGGATACGATCGAAATACAGTTTCGCAACGCCACGCTTGGGGAGTACCGCGGAAAAATTTTGGCTGGTTACAGCAAATCGCTTTTGGCGTCGCGACTTTCAGCATCGGTCGGTGAGATCGGTCAAACAGGGGCAGTCAGCGGGCGAATTGTACAGCAACGCCAAAGTCAACAGCACCAAGCGTTGGCTGAATTGAACGCATTGATGGAGCAAGCGCTCTTTGAGACGGGACAACATCGTAAGCAGTCACGGGCCGAGGCGAAGACAGCAGAACGCGACTTGATGGTTGCAAAACAGCTCCTATCCACACTCTTGGGAATGACCGAAGGTTCTGCATCGAAGCTCGATCCCAGCGGCAACACCACGGATCTGGCACGATTAGAGATTCGTTCACCTTTCTCGGGAACTGTGGAGCGGCGAACGCACTCCGCGACCGAACGAGTCGTGGGCGGAACGGAGTTGTTCGTCATTGCGGACACGAGTGAGTTGTGGGTCGAAGCCGACGTTCGTGGTCGAGATTGGAACGCTCTGCAGGTCAGTGACGGTGATTCAGTGATCGTGACAACACCGGCGACGCTCACGCAACGACTTGATGCAAAAGTCTATTTTGTCGGTCGCGAAGTCGACTCGCTCAGCGGAGCTATCCCGCTAGTCGCTCGTATTGCTAATCCTAACAAAATCCTACGTCCGGGACTGTTCGCGCGGATGGAGGTTCCCGTCGGCACGCTCCGAGATGTGATCGTGATCCATGACTCTGCGATCGTTGATTTGGATGGACAGGACAGCGTGTTTGTGAAGTCCGAAAACGGATACGAGCCAACAGCGGTCCAAGTTGGGATTCGCTCGGGTGACCGTGTCGAAATTCGATCCGGTTTGCATGAGGGACAATCGATCGTGGTTGATGGCGCTTTCGTACTCAAGAGCGAAATGTTGTTGGAGGGGGAACAGTAGGCCATGTTAAAACGCCTGATTGAACTTTCATTGCAAAATCGTTTTTTGGTCATCATCGTTGCGCTATTGATTTGCGGAGCCGGCATTCGAAGCGCCTTGCACTTACCGATTGATGCTGTTCCCGATTTAACGAACACGCAGATCACGATCATCACTGACGCAGGGTCACTACCACCGGTCGAGGTTGAACGCCAAGTGACCTATCCCATTGAATGGTCGATGGGAGGATTACCCAATGTCGAAGAAGTTCGCAGCGTGTCGAAGTTCGGGCTTTCGGTGATTACCCTCGTGTTTAACGAGGGGACGGATGTCTATTTCGCCAATCAACAGGTCAGCCAGCGACTGTCCCAAGCGGCGGCGCAAATCCCCGATGGCTACGGTCCGCCCGAACTGGGCCCGATGACAACGGCGCTGGGCGAGATCTTGCAGTTCGAGATCCAAAGCGACACGCGGTCGCCGATGGAGCTGCGGACGATGCTCCAGTGGGAGGTTGCCCCACTGCTTCGCGAAGTGAACGGCGTGACCGAGATCAATTCGATGGGAGGCTACTACAAGACTTTTGAAGTGCGGCCCGATCCCGATCAGTTAACCGCCCACGATCTGACTTTGGATGAATTGTATTCGCGTTTGGAGGCTAGCAACGCCAATGCGGGTGGCGGCTATGTGATCCATCACGATGAGCAACGATTCATACGCGGCCAGGCTCTTCTTCGTAATGAGGACGATTTGAGAAATGTTGTCTTGCGGCGTAGCGATAAGGGGTCACCTCTGCTGGTTGCCGATGTTGCTGACGTGGTGATCGCGCCCATGCCCCGGCAAGGCGCCGTCAGTCGTGATGGTCGCGGTGAAGCGGTCACTGGTATGGTGATGATGCGGATCGGCGAAAACTCTCGCGACGTGGTCGCACGCGTCAAGACGCGGCTGGAGTCCATCCGAGAGACGTTGCCCAGCGACGTGACCATCGATGTGATCTACGATCGTGAGGATCTAATTGGCCGCACACTCAAAACCGTGTTAACGAATTTGGTCGAAGGGGGCGTGTTGGTGGCGATCGTGTTGCTGATTATGTTAGGCAGTCTACGCGCCGGTGTGATTGTTGCCATCGCGATTCCACTTTCGATGCTGTTTGCGTCCAACTTGATGCTGATCTTCGGCATCTCTGCCAGCTTGATGAGCCTGGGAGCGATTGACTTTGGGTTGATTGTCGACTCGTCGGTCATCATGGTCGAAAACTGTGTACGGAGACTTGCTCACGATTCGCAGGGGCGCAGCCGACTGGCTGTGATTCGCGACGCAGCCATTGAAGTGCGCGGGCCGACGATGTTTGGCGAATTGATCATCGCTGTTGTCTATGTTCCCGTTCTATTACTGCAGGGGACCGAAGGAAAGTTGTTTCGGCCGATGGCGTTGACGGTTTTGTTTGCGCTGTTGGGGTCATTGGTGTTGTCGATGACGCTGATGCCGGCGCTGGCATCACTCAGTTTGCCAAAGCGTCCCAAAGAGAAGGAAGTCTGGCTGCTGCGATGGATCAAGAAAATCTATCTACCGATCGCAGACCGTGCCGTGTCGACGCCGCGTTTGACAGCATCTATCGCGGCAACCGTCTTTGCGATAAGCATCCCCGTGGCGTTTGGCCTGGGTGCAGAATTTATGCCGCGATTAAACGAAGGGGATTTGCTGGTCGAAGCCGTGCGGTTGCCCAGCGCTTCGCTCGAAGGGGCGGAGAAGATGGCGCGGATTGTCGAATCCGAATTGCTGAAACTGCCGGAAATCAAAACAGTCTTCACCAAAACGGGGCGTCCAGAGATCGCGAACGACGTCATGGGCGTCCATCAAAGTGACGTATGGGTGATGTTGAATCGTCCTGACACCTGGCCGAAACCCAAAACACGTGGAGAGTTGATCGATCAGATGGAGTCGGTGTTAACCGACGCCGTGCCGGGCGTCGCGTTCGGGTTTACCCAGCCGATCGAAATGCGAGTCGATGAATTGGTGGCTGGAGTCAAGGCGGATGTCGCTGTATTGGTTTTTGGCAATGAACTCAATACGCTCGCGCGAAAAGCGAAAGAAGTCGAGCGCGTGTTGCGAAAAATCCCCGGCGCCGCGGATGTGTCTGCCGATATTCAGTCCACCTTGGCTACGTTGACGATTCAGCCACGTCGCGAATCTCTGGCCCGTTACGGTGTGGACGCATCCCAAGTGATGGATGTCGTCGCCGCACTCGGGGGTCGACAAGTCGGTGAAGTACTCGATGGGCGATCAAGGTTTCCGATCCGCGTGCGGCTACCCGAAAGCTGGCGGCAAGATTCTGACATGCTTGCTCAATTACCGGTCGCCGAAGCCGGTGGAAAGCCGGTGCCGTTGGGTGAATTGGCTGATATCCAAATCGAACAAACTCCGCCCACCGTCGAACACGACAATGGCCGACGACGCACTTTTGTTTCGGCGAACGTGCGGGGAACTGACGTGGCGACATTCGTGTCGCAGGCGCGAGCCGCTGTGAAGAAACAAGTGAATCTGCCACCGGGATACGAATTGCAGTGGGGAGGTGATTTCGAGAATTTGCAGTCAGCCAGTCAGCGACTGCTCTTGATCACACCAATCGTCTTGTTGGTGATTTTTCTATTACTGCATACGACGTTTCGGTCGGTCCAATTGGCGTCACTGATCTTTCTGTGTGTACCGGTCGCGGCAAGTGGTGGAATCTTTGCATTGATGCTGCGTGGAATGCCCTTTAGTATCGCCGCCGGTGTCGGCTTCATCGCCCTGTTCGGTGTCGCAGTGCTCAATGGCCTGGTTTGGGTCAGCGATGCGGAAAACCATCGCAAGTCGGGCGTTGACCCAAAGTCATCTGCATTGCGCGCCGTCGACGATCGACTGCGCCCGGTATTGATGACGGCTCTGGTGGCCAGTTTGGGGTTTCTACCGATGGCACTGTCAACCAGCGATGGAGCCGAAATTCAACGACCCTTGGCAACGGTGGTGATCGGTGGGTTGATCACCAGTACGCTGCTAACGTGTCTGGTGATCCCTGCGGTCTACCCTTGGTTCGCGCCGACGGATGCGAGCGCGGAGGACCCACTGGTTTAACGGGCCCGCTTGGGGCCAGCGGGCGATCAGCAGCCACGATGGGCTTGAATTGGCAGCGAACGCATCGTCAGGATAAATTTCGACTTTAAGTATGAAATCCGTACGCGGCGAGGCATTGGAAAACGATCAACGCTGCAACGTAGGCCATGGCGGTCATGTAGCCGAGTTGAAAAAGGGCCCATTTCCAACTGCCGGTTTCGCGTTTGGTGACGACTTGCGTGGGCAAGCATTGCATTGCCAGCACGTAGAACACCATCAGGCTGAAACAGGTCGCCGTTGTGAATACGGGACTGCCATCGGGGCGCTTTTGCCGGCGAAGCGTGGCTACCAAGCCGGCTTCGTCATCCACTCCTTCTTCGCCGATTCCATAGACCACCGACAGGGTCGATACGACGACTTCGCGCGCTGCAAACGACGCAATCACACCCACGTTGATTTTCCAGTCAAACCCCAGGGGCGAAAAAATGGGCTCTAAGCTTTTTCCAACCCGTCCGGCAAATGAGTACTCCAGTGCACGCTGAGCACGGGCATGATCACTCTCCAATGCCATCGCGTCGGTACCCATCGTGGACTCGACTCTGGTGCTCGCCGCAGGCATCGGCGCGTCGGCGGGAAGTTTTGGATAGGTCGCCATCGCCCACAGCACCACGGAGATCAACAGGATCACGCTGCCCGCTTTGCGGACAAATACCAATGCCCGATCGTAGGTCGTCAGCAGGGCATTCCGCATGCTAGGCCAACGATACGGCGGTAATTCGATCACCAACGGCGCCGCTTCGCCCTTGATCATTGTCCGTTTTAAACAGTAGGCAGTCAGCAGTGCGGCGGTCAGCCCAAGAGCGTACGCGCCGGCGAACATCAGCGCGGCCAATAGCGGTTGGTCGCCAAAAAGCAGTGCCGAGATCATTGCGTAGACCGGTAACCTGGCCGAGCACGTCAACAAAGGCAGCACCAAGATCGTCACCAAGCGGTCACGCCAGTTTTCGATCGTGCGAGTCGCCATGATGCCTGGAATCGCGCAAGCATGTGCCGACAACATCGGAACAAACGCTTTGCCGGGTAGTCCGACACGCCGCATGATCCCCTCCATCACAAACGCGGCGCGGGCCATGTACCCGGAGTCTTCCAGGATGGTGATGAAGAAAAATAGGATGCAAATCTGAGGCAGGAACACCAGTACGCCGGCAATTCCGCCAATCACACCGCTGAGAATCAAACTGCGGAAATCTTCTAGAGGTAACAACGCGATGGCCACGGCGATGGCGACCGCAAACGCAGTGCTGCGGCGAGTCCAACGTGTTCGGCTGAGTCGATATCCGATTGCGCAAACGCCCAATGAAAACGCCATGACGCCAGGCGTCCACAGCAATCGTCGTGGCTCTACGGCGGGAATCACTGCATCGGCAACATTCGTAATCTTCTCGAATCCCGTTTCGATGATCGACATTGGCAGGTCAGCCAATGAAAAGATCATAAAAAACACGGTTAACATCACGGCAAACAACGCGACCGTACCAATACCGGGTGCCGTAAGCATTCGGTCAATCCACTGTACGCGCCGGCTGGTTTCGCGCTTTCCTTGCACGGAATTCGCAACGACTGATTCGCTCCAGTCGTAACGTGCAGAGAATCCACAACCGACACAACCGACCGAACAGGTAGGCCGAGCAATTGGAAGCGTTGGCCGCTCGGGGGTGACCAGTTTTGCAAGGGCGTGATGGAGATCTTGGATCCCAAAACCTGATCGTGCACTGACCGCGACGACGGGTGATTCGAGTCGCTGTGATAGTTTGTCTAAATCGATCTTGATGCCCGCTTCGTCTGCCGCGTCGATCATGTTCAGCACAATCAGTGTCGGCAGGCCCAACTCCAATATCTCATTGGCCAGAATCAAATTTCGCGATAGGTTCGTCGCGTCCAATACGACGACCACCGCTGCCGGGTCACCCAGTCGATGACCTTGTAACGCTTCGCAAGCGATGGCTTCTTCGGGACTGGTTGGATCCAGGCAATACAGGCCCGGCAAATCAATCAGTTCGATCGGTGTCGTTTTTGGATCGCCTGCTGACCCGTCGCCATTGAGAACGATCGAGGCTTGCCGTAAATCGACAGTGATGCCCGGATAGTTGGCGGTGCGAGCACGAAGCCCCGAGAGGGCATTGAATAGCGAAGTCTTCCCGGTGTTGGGATTGCCGACCAGCAAAACGACCGGGGTTGCGGTCGCTAGGTTTTCGCAACTAGCGATCGACACCGTTTGCCTATTTTGCTTTGCGCGCGACGGATGACTTGCTGACAGAAACGGCCTCGGCAAGACGACGCGAGAGCCCGATTTGGGATCCGAAAACCCGAACGATCATGGGGTCACCGTTGGCGACCAATTCCAGTTCACGACCAGGACAGATCCCCAGACTCTTCATCCGCGTGTGGCTTGGGTTATTCGAGTCGACATCGATACAGACAAAATCGCCCAGTTCGGCAGTCGAAAGACGTTCTTCGCTCAAATTACGCATAGGATCAGCGACACATCGCAGGGGAGATCAAATAGAGGACGGTACAAGCATCGTCTCATGCAGCAATCTTAATGAGATTAATTCTCATTAGCAATCGCTGATTGTTGCCGAAACCTCCAAGACAGCAGCGAACACCGCGAAAATGCCGCGATTGCTGTATCGGACAATTGGTCGCAGCTGTTGCTTGCCCGCCACCGTAGGGGGTTAGGTAAGACCGGTTTGCTCGGGCAACCCAAACATCAAGTTCATGTTCTGAACCGCCGCACCACTGGCACCCTTGGTCAGATTGTCGATCGCGACGACTAAAACCATCCGCCCGCCCGCGTCACATGCCGTCATTTGCACGTGATTTGTACCAGCGACATGCTTGGTTGCCGGTAAGTGGTCCACCGCGTGGACGAACGGAGCATCGGCGTATCTTTTGCGCCAACATTTCATCACGTCGTCGGCGGTGCTGTTTTTGGGGCGAACATAAATCGTCGACAAGATGCCGCGGTCCATTGGCGTTAAATGCGGTGTGAACAAGACGTCGATATCGGATCCGCCGATGCGGTGAACCAGATCAGCGATCTCCGGTTGGTGGCGATGCCCGGCAACACTGTAGGCGGCGATCGATTCGTTTGTTTCGCAATAGAGCGTTGCGAGTTTGGGCGATCGACCGGCACCACTGACGCCACTTTTGGAGTCGACGATGATGTCATCGGTTTCGATCAAGTCGGCGTGAACAAGTGGTGCAAGCGGCAAGATTGCTGATGTGGGGTAACAACCCGGGTTGGCCACCACATCGGCGGAGCGAATATCATCAGCAAAAAACTCCGGCAACCCATAGACCGTTTTGCCAACTCGTTCGGGCCAAGGATGGGTGACGCCATACCACTTTTCATACAGTTGGACATTGGAGAGTCGAAAGTCGGCACTAAAATCAACGACGCGCGTACCATGGTCGACCAATTCTTTGACCGTCGCGGCAGAAGCGCCGTGCGGCAGGCAGCACATCACCACATCACACTGTTTGGCGATCGCGGCGGTGTCCAGTGTGGAAAGCGGCAAATCGACTCGACCGGCGAGCATCGGGTGGACATCGCTGAGTGGTTTGCCGGCATCGGCCCGACTGGTGGCGGCAACGAT
>JABDKS010000491.1 GCA_013002105.1 Pirellulaceae bacterium
CACCTCGACCTTCGTTGATTGCCCAGACGACCAGACTCTGGCCACGTCGGCAGTCACCTGCGGCGAAAACCTTGTCAACATTGGTCGCGAATTTGCCGTGGATCGCTTGGAAATTACTCCGCGGGTCGACATCCAGGCCAATCGCTTGGGCCAGGTATTGCTCAGGACCGAGGAAGCCCATGGCAAGCAGGATCAACTGCGCCGGCCATTCTTTCTCACTTCCTTCGACCTCTGACATCGCCCATCCGCCATCGTCGGTCCGGGTCCATTCGACTTCGACCGTGCGGATCCCTTGCAGTTTTCCATCGTCGCTGACCAAGAACTCTTTGCTAAGAATTTGATACTCGCGCGGATCACTTCCGAATTTGGCTTCCGCTTCTTCGTGACCGTAGTCGATCCGAAAAACGCGTGGCCATTCGGGCCAGGGATTATCATCAGCCCGCTCGGCGGGTGGCTTTGGCAGCAGTTCAAAGTTCACCAGGCTCCGGCAACCGTGCCGCAAGCTCGTGCCGATGCAGTCGGTTCCTGTGTCGCCGCCCCCGATCACGATCACATCTTTGCCTTCGGCGCTGATGAAATCGGGGCCAAGAGAATCGCCGTGCACCATTTGTTTGGTGTTGGCGGTCAGGAATTCCATCGCGAAATGGACTCCCTGGGCATCACGATTTGGAATCGGCAAATCACGCGGTTTGGTCGCGCCGCATGCAAGTAAAACAGCGTCATGGTCGTCGGCCAACTGCTGGGCATCGATGTCCTGGCCCACATTGGCGTTGGTCACGAACTTGACGCCTTCGGCCGTCATCTTGTCGATACGACGTTGAACCGCTTGTTTGGAAAGCTTCATGTTCGGAATGCCGTACTGGAGCAACCCACCGATCCGATCGGCCCGTTCGTAGACAGTGACTTCGTGGCCGACGCTGTTCAGCTGGTCGGCGGCGGAGAGTCCCGCGGGGCCGCTACCGACGACGGCAACCTTCTTGCCGGTCCGCGATTCGGGCGGGTCGGGGACAATCCATCCTTCGGTCCAGGCACGATCAACGATTGCATTTTCGATGTTTTTGATCGTCACCGGAGGGTCGGTGATCCCCAAAACACAAGAGCCTTCACACGGTGCGGGGCAAGTGCGCCCGGTGAACTCAGGAAAGTTATTGGTTTTGTGAAGGCGTTCGATCGCTTCCTTCCACCGATTGTTGTAGACCAGATCATTCCATTCAGGAATCAAATTGTCGATCGGACAACCGGTTCCCGATTGGCAGAACGGCACGCCACAGTCCATGCAACGGGCGCCCTGTTCGACAAGCTGCTCGTTGCGAGGTTCTGTGTAGATTTCGTCGTAGTCATTGATGCGTACCACGGGCAGACGCCAAGGCACTTTTTTGCGGTCGAACTCTTTGAATCCAGTCGGTTTACCCATGATTGTTTCTTTCGTCTGCTGCGACGCGATAAGCGAAATTTGTATCGCCCATCAGGTACTAATTGATTCGATCGGTTGGTGGTGACAGTTATTTATGCGTTGGCTGTTTCGGCCTGTTTCATCTCGTCCAAAACTCGTTTGTAGTCCGTTGGAATGACTCGCACACACTCTTTCAGGAACTGACTCCAATTGCTCAGCGCCTGCTCTGCGACGCTGCTGAGGGTCAATTGTTGATGTCTTGTAATCAACTCTTTGACCTCGGCTTCTTCTTCGGGAGACTCGATTCGCTCGAGTTCGACCGTGGCTAGATTGCAATTCAGGTTGAAATTACCTTGCTGGTCCCAGATATAAGCGATTCCACCAGACATTCCAGCGGCAAAGTTACGACCGGTCCTTCCCAGTACAACAACACGTCCGCCGGTCATGTATTCGCAGCCGTGATCGCCAACGCCTTCGATGACCGTTTTTGCACCGCTGTTGCGAACGCAAAAACGTTCGGCAGCGCGGCCGCAGAAGTAGGCTTCGCCGCCGGTTGCCCCGTAAAGGCAAACATTGCCAACGATGATATTTTCTGACGGCGTGAACGTACTTTCTCGCGGCGGATAAACGATCAGTCGCCCGCCACTGAGGCCTTTGCCGACGTAATCGTTTGCGTCGCCTTCTAAGTTGATCGTGATGCCATGGGCTAAAAATGCGCCAAGGCTTTGGCCGGCTGAACCGGTTAATTCGATGCGAATCGTATCCGCAGGTAAACCAGCTTGGCCGTGTCGTTTCGCGACTTCGTTGCTAACAATCGTGCCGACGGTTCGGTTGATATTAACGATCGGGCTTTGGATTACGACCGGTGTCACGTTTTCGATTGCGGGCATGGCAGCGTCCAGCAAACGCGTCATGTCCAGGGACTTTTCCAATCCATGATCTTGAGCTTGTGAACAAATCACACCGACGTTGTCGTGCGGCTTTTTTGCCGGCATCAACATCGAGGTCAGATCCAGTCCATCGGCTTTCCAATGCTTGATCGCATGGTCGGTTCGCAGCACGTCGCTGCGGCCGACCATTTCGTCAATCGTCTTGAAACCCAGTTTGGCCATGATCCGGCGCGCTTCTTCGGCGACCATGAACAAGTAGTTGACGACATGTTCCGGCTTGCCTGTAAACTTCTCGCGAAGTTCGGGGTCTTGAGTCGCGATTCCGACCGGGCATGTGTTCAGGTGACACTTCCGCATCATGATGCAACCAAGTGTGATCAGCGGCGCGGTGGAGAATCCGAATTCTTCGGCACCCAATAATGCGGCGATGACCACGTCGCGGCCGGTTTTCAGTCCACCGTCGGTTTGCAGCACAACACGGCTGCGCAAATCATTGAGCACCAGTACTTGGTGAGCTTCGGCGATGCCAAGCTCCCAAGGCAGTCCCGCGTGTTTGATACTAGTCAGCGGTGATGCACCGGTTCCGCCCGTGTCACCGGAGATCAGAATGTGATCGGCATGCGCTTTGGCAACGCCCGACGCGACCACACCCACGCCGACTTCGCTGACCAATTTGACACTGATCCGAGCGGCACGGTTGGCATTTTTTAGATCGTGAATCAACTGGGCCAAATCTTCGATCGAATAAATGTCGTGGTGCGGTGGCGGACTGATCAGTCCCACACCCGGTGTGCTGTACCGGATTCTCGCGATGTTCTTGTCGACCTTTCGGCCGGGCAGCTCACCTCCTTCGCCTGGTTTGGCACCCTGCGAAATCTTGATCTGGATTTCATCTGCGTTTGTCAGATACTCGATCGTGACGCCAAATCGACCCGACGCGACTTGTTTAATCGCGGAACGTTTGGAGTCGCCGTTCTCTAGCGGTCGGAAGCGGACTGGGTCCTCGCCCCCTTCGCCCGTGTTGCTCTTTCCGCCCAGTCGATTCATAGCGATCGCGAGTGTCTCGTGCGACTCGGCACTGATGCTACCGAAACTCATGGCGCCGGTACAAAAACGCTTCACAATCTCACTCGCTGGCTGGACTTCGTCCAACGCAATAGCGTGATCGGAGTCGTTGAAATCCAGCAAGCCGCGTAACGTACAACGCGAGCGGTTGTCGGCATTGATCTGATGCGCGAATCGCCAATACGCGTCTTCGTTGTCCGATCGTGCGGCGGTCTGCAAATTGGCAATCGTTTCAGGCGACCATGCATGCTTTTCGCCTTCGGCTCGCCAATGAAATTCACCCAAGTTGGGCAACTGGCTCAGTCGATCATCACTTCGCTCGGGGAATCCGAGTGCGTGACGTCGCAGCGTTTCCTCGGCGATGACATCGAATGAGACACCTTGAATCCGGCTGGCGGTTCCCACAAAGCACTTGTCGATGATTTCGTCTTTGAGCCCCAAAGCCTCGAAGATCTGTGCACCCTTGTAGCTCTGCAACGTACTGATGCCCATCTTGGCCATCACCTTAAGCATGCCTTTGGCGACGCCCTTTCGATAGGCAGCGACAACTTTGTCGTCATCGAGTGACGGGTCGAGCAGGCCATCACGCCGCGCTTGCCAGAGAGCCTCGCATGCCAGGTAAGGATTGATGGCGTCTGCTCCATATCCGATCAGCAGGCAATGATGATGGACTTCGCGTGCTTCGCCCGATTCGACGACCAATCCGATTTGCGTTCGTTTGGCCTGTCGAACCAAATGATGGTGGACGGTGCCGATGGCCAGCAATGCACTGACGGGAACGCGATCGTAACCAACGGCGCGGTCGCTCAGGACGACTAGCTCGATCCCTTCATCGGCTGCCGCTTCGGCTTCGTTTGCAATTCGGTCGAGCGTGTTTTGCACTCCGGCTTTGCCTTCGGATCGATCGAATGTGATATCGATCACCTTGCTTTGCCAGCCCTGGTGGTTGATGTGTTTTAAAGCCGCGATCTCTTCGTTGGTCAAAATGGGATGATCAACCAGCAAGCGATGGCAGTGCTCGGGTGTCGCGGAAAGAATGTTCTGTTCGGGGCCGATGTAACACTCCAGTGACATGATGACCTCTTCACGAATCGAATCGATCGCTGGGTTCGTCACCTGTGCAAACAGTTGCTTGAAGTAATCATAAATCATCCGCGGCTTGTCACTCAGGCAAGCCAACGCACTGTCGTTGCCCATCGATCCAACCGGGTCACGCAGTTGTTCCACGAGCGGCCGCAGCATGAAATTCATGGTTTCGGCCGTGTAACCAAACGCTTGCATGCGGGCCAGCAGGGTCTCGCTATCGAAACCGTGCGTTTCGCTTTCGGGATGCAGATCTGCCAGGCGAATCCGTTGCTGCTTGAGCCATTCGCCATACGGCTTGGCTTTGGCGAACGTACTTTTGAGTTCTTCGTCCGGGATCAATCGACCTTGCGAAAAGTCAACGAGGAACATCTTGCCGGGTTGCAGGCGGCCTTTTTCTTTGACATTGGCGGGGTCGACCGGCAGCACGCCTACTTCGCTGGCCATGATCACGCGGTCGTCATGCGTAATGTAATAGCGGCTGGGGCGCAGACCATTTCGATCCAACGTTGCGCCGATGTACTTGCCGTCGGTAAACGCGATGGACGCTGGGCCATCCCAGGGTTCCATCATGCAGGAGAAGTATTCATAAAACGCCCGTTTGTCTTCGGGCATCGTCTCATGTTTTTGCCAAGCTTCGGGCACCATCATCATGATCGCTTCTTGCAGCGTGCGACCATTCATTAATAAGAATTCCAGCACGTTGTCGAACGTTCCCGAATCGCTCAGGTGAGGTTCGACGACGGGAAACAGCTTTTGCAAATCATCTTGGAACAGTTCGCTTTGGGCGGTGCCCTCGCGTGCCCGCATCCAGTTGGAATTACCTCGTAGCGTATTGATCTCGCCGTTATGACTCATGAAACGCAAAGGTTGTGCACGGTCCCAACTGGGGAAAGTGTTGGTCGAAAATCGACTGTGCACCATTGCCAGATGCGTTTCAAACTCCTCATCGCGCAGATCGGGGAAATACGGCATCACTTGCGCCGGTGTCAGCATCCCCTTGTAGATGATGACCTTGGTGCTGAGCGAACAGATGTAGAACATCAATGCTTGTTTAAGCGTTTCGCTGCCACGTAGTTGGTGACTTGCTTGTTTGCGGATCAGGTACAGCGATCGTTCAAAGCCCTCGGCGTCCAGTCCGTCGGCGGCACCCACGAATACTTGCTCAATAAACGGTTCAGAAACGCGCGCGGTGGGACCAACGTCTGCGCCGTCGGTATCTTGGGGGACGTCACGCCAGCCGATTAACTGTTGACCCGTTTCGGCGATCAATTGATTGATCTGTGACTTGCAGTGTTCTCGCTCGGTATCGTCCTGCGGCAAGAAGATCAAACCGGCAGCGAAACGACCCGGTTCGGGCAAGTCCACTCCAAGATCACGTTTCGCGACTTTACGCAGGAATTTATGCGGCAATCCACACATGATTCCCGATCCATCGCCCGTGTTGGACTCGCAACCACATGCACCGCGATGATCCATTGCTTGCAGGATCGTATCGGCGTCGAGCACGTTCTGGTGGCTGGCAACACCTTTGATGTGGGCGATGAATCCGACGCCGCATGCATCACGCTCTTGATCGGGATCGTACAGACCTTGTGCCGGCGGCAGGTGAAAGAGTTTTTCCATCTTGCTTTCGTTCGTTTCGTTCATGACTTACCAGTCTGTTGTGGTGTCATCGGGACGGCTGGGTTGGCGGCTGCATTTTCGAGCCGCAAACGTGACCGATCAGGCGACGACCGATTTGCCAGATTTGGCATCGGAATTAGTGGTACCCGCGGCGTGCTTTGTGCTGCCGGATCGACTTCGTTTTTCGGTTTCTAGTGGCCGTCCCAGCAGAAGCGAGCCGAACTCGCTGGCTGCTTTGCTGAGTCGTCCGGATCGACGAAAAATAATGCCCAGAGGCCGCGTCATGCGTAACTCTTGACATGCGACGACTCGTAGCGAGCCGGTCGCGGTTTCGCGGCGTACGGCCGCTTCGGGAACGATGCCAATGCCACGGTTGGCTTGGATCGCCCGAATCATTGAATCGGCGTTGTCAAATTCCATTTGGATGTCGACCGAAACACCCGCCTTGAGCAAGCCGTGGTCGATTTCTTTGCGAAGCGTCAATTCGCGCGCAAAGCCAACCATCTTCGTCCCTTGCAGATCGTGCAAGGTGATATCGGTTCGATTGGCAAATGAGTGATCGGGCGAACAGACCAACCGCATCGGTTCCTGTTGCCACATCACATACTGCAACTGCTTTGTTGTCTTGGGAAAACTAACGAGTCCGAAGTCGACGTCACCGTCGGCGGTCATCTCGAAAATCTTTTCGTTCGCGCCAAACTCCGTTTGGATTTCGACTTCGGGATGCATGCGATGAAACGCTTCCGTCGCTTCGGGCATGTAGCTCAAACCAACCGAATAGATCGTTCCAATGCGAAGCTGTCCGCTCAACCGTTCGCTGGTGCTGCGAATTTCTTGTTCGAGTCGGTGGTAGGTGCGAAGCATGCTGCGAACACCGCGCAGATACGTCGAACCGGCATTGGTCAGCACCAGCGGCCGAGTCGAACGGTCAATCAATTTGGCGCCCAGCGATTCTTCGAGTTGCTGAATCGCCTGGCTGACCGCGCTCTGTGTCAAATCGTGCACCGCGGCAGCTTTGGAAAAGCTGCGCAATTCAGCGACGGCACAGAAAAGTTCGAGCGATCGAAGATGCAAAGTGGGGAGCTTGCTTGATAAGTTTTTCTAATAGTGCGGGTGTCCGCCTGAAATTGATTTAATGCAAGTTAGCAGACGGTCATTTGACGTCAAGCGCACCGGTGTCCAGGCAAATCCATCGGCAACCAAGGGGCCTGGCCGCAGCCTTAGGCGGCTCTGAGGGTGGCTCGCGTCGAACTGGGGGGCACGCTTGAACGTCGGCGGGGTGGGTCAGGCATCGATCGACAGGTTTCGCCAGCGTCGTGGCAGCGTGAACGCGTAGAGCACCACGATCGTACCGGCGCTGAGCACCGTCCAAGGCAACCACTCGCGCGGCCGCCACTCGCGGGCGGTGTCAGCCGGTGCGCTGGTTGGGTCCAGAAAGCTAGTCGCTGTCGTTTCGCTGCGGGAATACAAAACAGCGTTGTCGATCACCAGGCATTCAAAGCCAAAAATGATGGCCATGATGCCAAGTGCAATGAAGAGGGAGCGCCACATGGTAGGAGGTATCCAAAACGGGAGGTCGGGATCTCCTTGGATAGATCGGTACAGAATGCTAGCAAAGTGTAGGTTTTGATGGCGGCGTGTCGAAGTTTGCCCAGGTGGAACAATCCCAACCGGGGCGTTGCCGATGATCCACGTGCGGATCGAACCACCCAAGCGACCGTTGCAACCGAGGGTCGCCGCTAATTGGCAGAGCGCTATCGATCGGAGTTCGAGACAAAACTACAGCAAGTGTTTCGCTTTGACTTCCAGGTACTGATTGACCAACGGCGCGGTCAGTTCATCCGGAAAAGCATCGACGATCAGCACGCCGCGGTGCTCCAGATCTTTGAGTACCTGTTGTCGCCACAGCAAAATGTCGGCGGCCGCTGCGGCGCGGTACATCTGAAACGAATCACCATCGGGTGAGTCGGCCGCGTCAAACATCTCGCGGTCTCGCAACAAGACGCCCAGTGGCAAATGTTGTCCGTTGATATTCGTCAGGTAATCCACGACCGAATTCGCATTGACTTCGTCGATCACGTTGGTGGCAAGTACCACCAATGATCTGCGTTTGCAGTGCGACGACAGGTACAAGAACGCCTGGTCATATCGGGATTCGACCAAACGTGGAAACTGGTCAAATCCTGCTTGGATCAACCGATTGATTTGGCTTTTGCCGCCGGCGGGCGGAATGTAGGCGTGGATCGTATCAGAGAAACAGAGCATCCCGACAGAATCTCCCTGAGACAACGCGACGTACGCCATCATCAATGTGGAGTTCAATGCGTGATCCAGTAGCGAATACCCATCCCGCTCGTTGGTCATCATTCGCCCGCAGTCGAGCAAAAAGATGACGCGTTGGCTTTGGTCGCTCTGAAATTGTCGCACCGTCAGTTTGCGACGTCTCGCGGTGCTGCGCCAATCAATGTGGCGATAATTATCATCGCGACTGTAGTCGCGCAGTCGTTCAAAATCACTGTCTTGGCCGATTCGCCGGGTGCGACGTACGCCGATCAGGCTCAGTCGATTCGTGCGTGCCAGCAACGCGTACTCGGCTAATTGTTTCATGTCGGGGTAGACATTCAGCTGGTTGCGAACTTCCTTTGTGAGGTGTCGATTCCAAAGTTTCAGCGGACTGGAAAACCGCAAATAGATATTCTCGAGTTGAAATGCACCGCGCCGCCCTGGTGTCAGTTTGCGACGCGCGGTCATGCGTCCCAGCGGTGGCAATCGCAGCGAATGCTCGGTTGGGTTGGCGGTGAAGTTCTGTGGCAGGTCGTCGCGTACGGCACCAATCAATGTCAACGGTGTCCGATTCTCGACAGTGATTTCGCTGGGGACCGGCACGCCCAGAGAGCAGGTGCGGGCGATGTCGCGACTGACTTCGATTCCTTGATTCGACGCGAGATACAGCAACAGAAAATCAATCGTAGCGATCAACAAGATCGAGGCGTCGATCACGATGACGGCAATCACCACACTTGGATTGAACACGTTGATCAGGCTACCAATCACGCCGGCGGTCAGCAACGCGATCCACCAGCGTGTTGGATAGATCTTGAACTTCGCTGCGGCAATCACCATCGGTAGCGCAACGACCGTCAGCAGCAACCAAGGTAGCTGAGTGATCCACTGTATTTCGCTCTCAGCAACGCGCTGGATGGTGTCGTTCATGTTGTCTCGAACTTGGCAGTCTTGCCGGGCGTGTTGGCTGCGTCTTCACTTCATTGCGACGGTACAACCCAGCGCTCAGTCAGTCGTCATGAACTGAGCAAGAGTCTGTCAGTGGATGCCCGGTGCGCGAGTCGTAACGCTGGTTACCTTAGAGCGCGATGGTGACGGTTTTGCTCTCGGTATAAGCCTTCAAACCTTCCTCGCCCAATTCACGACCATAACCGCTCATCTTGAATCCGCCAAACGGTGCGGCGGCGTCAAAAACATCGTAGCAGTTGACCCAGACCGTTCCGGCCCGCACGCGTTTGGCAAAGTCGTGGGCGGTCGAAATGTCGCGGGTCCAGACGGCAGCTGCCAATCCGTAGAACGTATTGTTGGCTCGCTGAATCATGTCTTCTTTGTCTTCAAACGTCAGTACGCTGAGCACGGGGCCAAAAATTTCGTCGGTCGCGATGGCCATCTTGTCATTGACGTTGTCAAAGATCGTCGGGGCGATGAAGTAGCCCTTGTCGCCGACACGCTGGCCACCGGCGACACAATCGGCTCCTTCGTCCTTGCCCTTGTTGATATACGACATGATTTTGTCGAACTGAGCTTGGTCGACTTGCGGTCCTTGTTGCGTGTCGGCGGCAAATGGATCGCCGACTTTGCGCTGAACGGTCAAGGCGGTCAGTTTTTCGATGAATTCATCGTGCTTGCTTTTTTCGACAAAGACACGGCTGCCGGCACAGCAACATTGACCTTGATTGAGGAAGAGACCGATGTATGCCCCCTGCACTGCCGCGTCCAAATCGGCGTCAGCAAAGATCACGTTGGGGCTCTTGCCACCAAGCTCGAACGTCAAACGTTTCAATGTGTCGGCAGAATCACGTGTGATAATTTGTGCCGTGGTGTGCTCGCCGGTAAACGCAATTTTGTCGATCAACGGATGCTTCACACAGGCGGCACCGGCTGTGGGTCCAAAACCTGGCACGATGTTGATGACACCATCGGGAAAACCGACTTCCTTGGCCATTTGTGCCAGTCGCAAACAGGTCAGCGGCGTTTGCTCGGCTGGTTTCATCACGATCGTACAGCCGGCCGCAAGTGCGGGTCCCCATTTCCAGGCTGTCATCAGGATCGGAAAATTCCAGGGGATGATTTGACCGGCGACCCCAATGGGTTCTCGACGGGTGTAGCAGAGGTGGTTGCCGCGGATGGGAATCGTGCTGCCGTGAATTTTGTCGGCGTAACCGGCGTAATAGCGAATGCAATCGATCGCCAGCGGCAGATCGGCAGTGCTGCTTTCGTTGAACGGTTTGCCGTTGTCCAACGTCTCCAGTCGTGCCAGGTCTTCCAATTCGGATTCCATCCGATCGGCCAATTTGTACATCAAGCGACCGCGATCGCGAGCATCCATCTTGGGCCAATCACCGGTTTCGAACGCATGGCGTGCTGCTTTGGCCGCAGCATCCACGTCCGCCGCGTCGCCTTCGGCGATTTGCGCGATTTCTTCTTCGGTCGCCGGGTTGATGGTTGCAAAGGTCTTGCCGCTGACAGCGGGAACCCATTTTCCGTCAATGAAACATTCGGTTTCGCGGATTTCCACTTGGGGTGGAGCAGATACGGTAGTCGACATAACGGTCCTCGGAAGTACGAGTCGTCGAATTTGTGGATTGGTGTGTAGGGATAATCTATTGTAGCGAATTGGACTGACCCAAAGTGCCCAATGACACCCGGGCGTTGGGCAGGAAAACCGGTGATTGCGACCGGCACCGTCACCTGGCCCCTCGCCCTGAGTCGATGATTCCATTAGCGTCCGGCATCGGCTTTTACGTGAGAAGATTGTCCGGATTTTGGATCAGGTCCACTTTTGCAAGGCATGGCGTGAGACGACTTAGACGGCGGACTAAGTCGCCGGAGACTATGAAAGTGCGTGAGCGGTAACGAGGTAAGTCACCTGAACGCGTCAATGAAAAGCGTTGCTTTTCGATTTGCGTTTTTTTGAGGTAACCCGAAGTGTCAGCGAGGGAAAACAGATATTGACTTCGTCCCACGCTGACGCGTCGAGGTTGTGAATTTATTGATTCGGGCAACAAAACAGTTGCGTTTTTTGCGTCACCCTCCCGCGCCGCGGGAGGGTCGGACGCGGTAGCGGCCGGGGAGGGCCCTCTCCGGGCCTGAGAGCCCGACTCTCCCAAAGGGAGAGTGATTCTTAATGTTCGTTTTCATTTCGTATTTTGCCGAGTCAGACTCGATGTTCATCACGAATAACGCAACTTCAAAAAGCATCAGCGAGGGACCCACCGTACTCCGTTGTCCCTCGCTCTCGCGTCGGGCTACCAATAAAATCACAGCCTCATCGGGTTTTCAAAAACGAATGTCTTACGCAAAGACGCAAAATCAAAACTGACGCGTCGGGTTACCGGACACCAACTCCGATCGCAAACGCAACTTCAAAAAGCGTTGCCCCGGGGACGATTCAACAGCCGAGGACTCCACTCGCGAACGAAGTGGCCAATCAAAAAAATCATCCAATACTTGACGCCGCGGAAAACTGGTGGCACCGCAATTTTAACGCATTAGACACACAATTCGAAAAAATCACGTGGAACAATCCTTTCTTGCCTATCTTCGTGGTCGCTGCCGCTCGCTGCCTCAGGTGGCCGTTGGAATTGGTGACGATGCGGCGGTAATTGATGTCGCAACCCTTTCTCCCGTCGGCGGACAGTTGGTCGTTTGTACGGACCAGATCATTGATGGCGTCGACTTTTTATCAGCCGAACAACCACTTGCGGATGTTGGCTACAAATCGATAGCGATCAACTTGAGTGACTTGGCCGCAATGGGTGCTACACCCTCGTCGGCGCTGGTCACGCTGGCACTGCCCAAGACGAACGCGACGCAGGTTGCCGGCGAGGTCTACGAGGGGATTTTTGCGGCGGCGAGTGAGTATCAACTTGCGATCGCCGGCGGCGATTTGTCAACGCACGACGGACCCTTGTCGATCAGTGTCACGTTGATTGGCGGCGTGCCCGCGGACGGTGCTTGGTTGAGGAGTGGTGCGGAGGAAGGTGACGCAATTATCGTCAGCGGGTTTGTCGGCGGTAGCTTGCGAGGTCGTCATTTGCGTCCGAGTCCGCGTATTGATCTAGCCGATCAACTGCGGAAATTAGTCGACGTGCATGCAGCGATTGATATCAGCGACGGACTGTCACTGGACCTGGATCGACTGTGTGCGTCCAGTCATGTGGGTGCGGAATTGAGCATCGAGCGGATTCCGATTCACGACGATGCGATCATATTGTCAGAAGAATCCGGCCGCACTCCGCTGGAGCACGCTTGGTCTGACGGCGAAGATTTTGAGTTGATTTTGACAATGAGCCAAAGTGATGCCGATAAGATTCTGGCCATGGAATTGGGCGTAGAATTGACTCAAATCGGAAACATCGTCGGTCGCACTGGATTGTGGAAACGAACGACCGGCAAGTTCGTTCGTCTTTCGCCGCAAGGCTATCTGCATTAACGGCTACCCGAACGAATCGGCAAGCAATGAATACCGAGCAAATTGAAATCTTGGATTTGACCAAAGACTTGTTGCACGCGATCACTCAGGCTGACTGGGCAGCGTACAAAGAATTGTGCGACGATGATTTGACTGCTTGCGAACCCGAGGCACATCAGCATTTGGTTCAAGGGATGGAGTTTCATAAGCACTATTTCGACATGGCCGATGCGTCACCTTATGTCGGTGTGACCACCACTCTGAGCAATCCACACGTGCGAATGATGGGTGATGCGGCGGTGATCGTTTATGTGCGATTAACCCAGCGCATTGGAGCGGACGGAAAGAGCAGCACGACAGCGATGCAGGAAACACGGGTTTGGCAGCGAGTGGACGGGCAATGGCAACACGTCCATTTTCACCGCTCGTAGACGACTGGAATCTGACACCGCGATCCGTCGGATCGAGCAAGCCGTTGGGGTTGGGTTTATGATGTCGCGTTACGTTGTTTCGCGATCGTCGCTTCCTCAGGAAACCCAGCCATGATTTCTCTTTCGTGCATGATCACTACCGGCAAGCTCATGCCTGTCGTCCTTTTGCTTGCTGTCTTATTGGGGGTAATGCTACCTGCAGGTGCCGCGTCCGCTGAATCGGTTGACGTTTGGTTTGGCACGACCACGCCGCGAAACGGATTGAGCAAAGGGATTTATCACGCCAGGTTTGACACCGAGTCCGGAAAATTGACGACGCCCGAGTTGGCCGCGGAGGTGGGCAGTCCCGGGTTCTTGGCACTGCATCCCAATGGCGATGTCCTGTACGCGGTCGGCACGCAGGAGGGAAAGCCGGCTGTGTCGGCTTTTAAAATCGACAAGCAATCTTCGCAGTCAAAATTGACGCTGCTGAACTTTGTCGACATTGGCGACGGTGGCGCCGCGCACGTCTCGGTTGATCGTACCGGCAGCGTTTTGTTGACGGCACAGTACGGTGGCGGGTCGACCGCACTGTTCGAATTGGCTGACGATGGCAGCATTGAATCACGGCGACAGTTGGTGAAGCATCAGGGAGGCTCCGGCGTCGTGGACCGTCGGCAAGACAAGCCGCATGCTCACTGGACCGGAACATCACCGGACAATCGATTTGCGTTTGTTCCTGATTTGGGTTTGGACAAGGTGGTGATTTACAAGCTGGATGTCGACCAGCCGAAGCTACAACCGCACGGATATGGCGTTTGCCCGCCCGGTGGTGGTCCCCGGCACATGAAATTTCATCCCAATGGCAAGGTCATTTATGTGCTCAATGAGTTGGCATTGTCGATCACCGCGTTTGGATACGACGCGGATGCGGGCACGATGACACCATTTCAAACCATCGAGACAATCAGCGAAGCCGTCAAAGCGAAGGAGACGTTTAATAGCGCATCGGAAATCCGCGTGCATCCCTCGGGCAAGTTTGTTTATTCGGCCAACCGAGGTCATGATTCGATTAGCGTGTTTCGCGTCGACGGATCGAGCGGCGAGCTGTCATCGGTGGAAACCGAGCCGATCCGAGGTGGGTGGCCCCGCAATTTTAATATTGATCCGACCGGGAAATGGATCGTTGCTGCTGGTCGTGACAGTAACACTGCAACGGTATTCCAGATCGATCAGCAATCTGGCGAACTGACATTCATTCGCGAAACCGCAATGGTTCCGACACCGATTTGCGTCCTGTTTCGGTAGGTTCACACCCACTCGGTCGTTTTCGCCATTTCCGTGACGCAACGGGGCAACTGAACAGCCGTCAACCTGACCGCGGTATGCCGTTGGGCTGTCGTGACGATTATTCCGAATCCGCGGATGAAACGACGTTGTGATCGAACGCGGATAACCAATCATCGCTTCGGATGTCAAGAAATTTCGAACGGATCGGTCGACGCGATGGTGCTGTGACTACACTGCGTTGATGTTTCAAACGGACCGGTTGGCATTGGCGCCGACCGGACCAACAACGCTTTCGCACGGGTTGTTCCTTGAAAATGCACCTGGAGTAGCATGATGAAGAAGTTATTGATTGCGACCGTTGCCGCTGCGGCATTGACGGTTGGAAGCACCGCGTCGGCAAGCGAAGCGCCCGCGGTACCCGTGCAAATTCCAACTCAAGTGGTTGTGGATTTGGATACCAATGCTGTTGCAGCACGTCGCGTGCGAGTGTTCGGCATTTTTGGTCGTTTGATCGAATTGGAGCGTCGCAAAAACGCTTGGTTGCGTCGTGCTTTTCTGAACGGCTAATGATCAACGGTTGATCGTCAAAAGACAAAAGGTGTCCGCGTGAGTTTCGCGCGGGCACCTTTTTTTGTTGGGGCGAACGGTAATTGGCGAGAGCATTTTTAGTAATGTCGTCGTCCATTGCGCGCGAGGAAAAGGGGTCAGGAATCAATAGTGCGAAGCACCCTCCGGGCCATTTGGCTATTGATTCCTGACCCCTTTTCCGACTCGTCCCACATCATTCGTAAAAATGCTCTACGTTTGTTTAACTTGTGGTCAGGAGCTGTTTTCAAAGCGACTTTGCCAGGACAGGTCCCGACTTGCGGCAAGTGCTGCGAAGTTCACAGATCGGTGCTAGAACGACGTTCGTGACCAGGCTCTTTAGCGGGCGGTCGGTTTGGTCATCAGCAATTTGTAGTGACCGCTGCCCAGCAGGTCGTCGATACGCCCTCGCATTTCGGGGCTTACATCCACGCGGTACTTGTCGCTTTTCAAGTGGACCACTTCGCCTTCGGTCATCGTCATGCTGAACAATAGGGCCTGCGAGCCGGGGTAGCCTCGTAAGATTTCTCGCAACCGATTGACGGTGGTTTCGTCATGCTCGGATTCATCGAGACGAATTCGCATGCCGTGGGTGTACCTGGTGTCCAGATCGGTGATTGGAATCAATTCGTCGATGATCAAGTTGGCTTCGTCACCGCCACCGCGTCGGTCGACCTTGCCGCGCGCCAGCACGACGGCGTCGGGTTGGACATGTTGGCCTTGATCGACGAAACCGCGCGGCCACAGGATGCAGCGAATTGCGCCCTGCATGTCTTCTAGATCAAAATTGGCGTACTTGCTCGGTTGTCCCGGCTTGGCATTCTTGGTGTGTGCAAACTTGATCGAACTGAGCATGCCGCCCAGGATGACCTCGCCGCGGTCTTTGACGTCCGCCAGGCCATCGGTCGTATTCGTTCTGAACGTCGCGAGTTTGGGTTCGAATTCCGCGAGCGGATGACTGGCGAGGTAGAAACCGAGGACTTCCTTTTCGGCGAGTAGTTTTTCGCGTTCGGGCCATTCGTCCATTTCCGGTAGTGGGGCCGCGTTGCTGCCGGTTTGCTCCTCTTCCTCCTCGAATGCTCCGAACAGGCTGGTTTGTCCCGATTTTTTGTCGGCTTGGACCGACGCTCCGGCTTGTAGGGCACGTTCGATGACGGCGGAGAGTTGACTACGTTTGGCGCCGAACCCGTCCATCGCGCCGGCTTTGATGAGCGTTTCGATGGCCGACCGGTTGCACGCCGAGGGGTCGACCCGTTCGCAAAAATCAAAGATGTCTTTAAACGGTCCATTCTTTTTGCGTTCTTCTTCGATCGAAATCGACGTTGCACCGCCGCAGCCTTTGATTGCTGAAAGTGCGAAATGAATTTTGCCATCTGCGACCGAGAAGTCGGCGGCGCTGGAGTTGATGTCCGGATGGACGACTTCGATCTCCATGCGATCGCAGTCCTCCATGTGTTCGACCAGGGCATCTTTGCGTTTGAAGTTTCGTCCGGAAATGTCACTGGATAACAACGCGGCCATGAATTCGACCGGATAATGAGCTTTCAAGTAGGCCGTCTGATAGGCGACCAACGCGTACGCGGTACTGTGGCTTTTATTGAAACCGTATCCAGCGAACTTGACGATCAGGTTCCAGATATCATCGGCATCTTTTTCGGCCAAGCCGTTTTCGACGCTACCGGCGATAAAGGCATCGTGGTTTTTGTTGATCAGCGCTTCCTTTTTTTTGCTGATCGCTTTAATGCAGGTGTACGCATTGGCTAGCGGGATTTTTCCCAGTCGGTTGAGAATCCGCATCACCTGCTCCTGGTAGACCATGATCGAATTGGTCTCTTCGCAAACCTCCTTGAGCACCGGGTGTTTGTATTCGGGTTGTTGTCGTCCGTGTTTGATGTTGACGTAGTCATCGACCATTCCGCCTTCGAGCGGACCGGGACGGTACAGTGCAGCGGTGGCGATGATGTCGGTGAAATGGTCCGGCTTCATTCGCGTTAGCAAATCACGAATACCGCCGGATTCTAATTGGAATACTCCTTTCGTCTCGCCACGTTGCAGCAGCGCGTAGGTGGCTTTGTCGTCGAGCGGGAATTTCAGTGGGTCGACTTGTTTGCCGGTGGTTTGCTCGATCAGTTTGACGGTGCGGCTGAGGATGGTCAGGTTGCGCAGACCCAAAAAATCCATCTTCAATAGCCCCGACGCTTCAACGTCGTTCATCGACCATTGGGTGATGACATCCTGTTTGCCGGGAACTTTTCCCAGCGGAACGTACTCGGTCAGCGGTTGGTCAGCGATCACAACGGCGGCGGCGTGCGTGCCGACGTTTCGTGCCAGGCCTTCGATTTTCATCGCCAGGTCAAGCAGTTCACGGATCTCTGGATCGCCGTCGTAGGTCTGTTGCAGGTCGGCACTCTTCTTGAGTGCCTTTTTGATTGTGATCTTCAGTTCATCGGGAACCATCTCGGTGATCTGATTGACACGGGCCAGCGGAATGCCCAGGGCGCGTCCGGTGTCCTTGATCGCCGCTTTGGCTGCCAAGGTTCCGAACGTACCGATTTGGCAGACCATTTCGCTGCCGTATCGCTCCTTGACGTAATCGATGACTTCAACGCGTCGTTCTTTTTCGAAATCGATGTCGATATCGGGCGGTTCGGTGCGGCTTTCGTCCAGGAATCGTTCGAACAGCAAGTCATATTTGAGCGGACAAACATGCGACATGTACAACGCATAGCAGACGATGGCTCCGACGCCGCTGCCCCGCGCGGTCGCGGAGATGCCTTTGCTGCGTGCGTGCTGGACGAAGTCCCAGACGATCAAAAAGTACGTTGGGTAGCCCAGTTTTTCGATCACGTCCAGCTCACGATCAAGCCGCGCCATGACTTCGTCACTCAGTTCGCCATCGACGATTCGTTCGGGGTCGTCGTCATAGCGTTCAAGCAGTCCCTGGATGCAAAGCTCTCGCAAGTACTGCAGCGGCGTTTTTTCGTCGGGACATTCGAAATTCGGGAAGTAATACTTGCCCAATTCCAGATCGATGTGGACCGAATCGGCGATCTGTTGACTGCGTGCGACGGCGTCTTCGAGTCCCGGGAACTTTTCGTACATTTGTTCGGGGCTGCGCAAGAAGAACTGATCGTTCTCCATTTTCATTCGCGACGTGTCGGTGCGAAAGCGACCCGTGTTGATGCACAACATGATGTCCTGTGCTTCGGCGTCCTCAGGGTCGACGTAGTGGGTGTCGCTGGTGGCAACCAGCGGCAGGCCCATCCGCTTTGCCATTTCGACGGCGCCTTCGAGCTGCAACTTTTGGATTTCGACATCATTGTTCATGATTTCGATGAAGTAACGATCACCAAAAACATTGTGAAACCAGCCGGCGACCTCGCGCGCTTCCTTTTCGACTTCGGCTGTGTCGACACCTTTCATCACGATGCGACTGAACTCGCTGCTGACACAACCCGATAAGCAGACGATTCCTTCGTTGTAGGTTTCCAGGATCTCCTTATCGATCCGTGGTTTGAAATAGAATCCTTCCAGCGAAGCAGCGCTGGCCAGTTTGATCAGGTTTTTGAAGCCGGTTCGATTCTGTGCCAGGAGTGTGAGGTGATAGCTGGCATCTTTGCTGCGGTGCGCGCCGCCTTTATCAAACCGGCTTCCCGGCGCGATGTAGGCTTCGTATCCGATGATTGGGTTGATGCTGGCCGCTTTCGCCTTGCGATAAAATTCCAGTGCTCCGTGCAGGTTTCCGTGGTCGGTCAGCGCCAGCGAGTTCATGCCGTGATCGACGCAACGGTCGACCAAGCGGCCGATATCTCCGGCCCCATCCAGCAAGCTGTAGTGACTGTGGCAATGTAGGTGCGTAAATGGACGTGCAGGCGTCGCTGCGGAATCGGCGGCGGCCAGATCGGAGGTCGGATCAGCGGTCGGCGAAGATGACATATCGGCTTTCGATGTCTTGGCAAGAATTCGTTCGATGCCATCAGACTAGCGAAGTCCGAGCGAGTCGTCAGGGAGAGACCCAATCCATCGCGCCGGGAGGGGTTTTGACAGGAATAAACCGCCTCGAAGCATGAGTAGGCGTGTCGATGAACTGAAAGCGGTGAGTGTTCTGCTGTGGATGGTCGGATCCCGCTCGATCGGCAGTACGCAGTCGAGTGATTCAGCCGGCAGCTTTTGGCGGTTCTCGACGGGACTGAAAAAACGGTACGTCGTTGGTTCAGAGTGATTATCCTTGGGCCGTTCTCCTTGCGGTTCGCCT
>JABDKS010000503.1 GCA_013002105.1 Pirellulaceae bacterium
CGCCAATGCAATCGGCCGCACCCTTGGGACCGCAATCGGCTCTACCCTTGGGAACGCAATCGGTGGGAACCGGCCCTACCGTTGGAAACGCGATCGGCTCTTTGGAACCGGCCCTAACTTTGGGATTGCAATCGGCGCTTGGGAACCGGCGTTACCTTTCGTTAGGAGTGTTGGCTCAAGATCTCGGCCAGTTGTTCGTACTCGCTGATATGGTTGTACGCTTGAGCGGAGATGCGAATGAGTCTGGGTGCTGTCTCAGGGCCAACAAAGACCGGCACTTCGATTCGATGTTGATGATATAGCAGCGATTGCAGCGGATCGATATCGACCGAATTCTTTTCGTCGCCTTTGCGTGATGGGATTGGCAGCGGCAAGGTTACTAAACTGCCTATCATTTCGATCGGTGCCGGGGGCTGGATGTTCAGTGCGTCGATCAGCAGTTGGCGTGCATCGAGTGCGAGTTGACGATTGGCCTGCATCCATTCGGTCAGTCCACCGGGTAGCAGGGTTTCTAAAAACTCGATAGCGGATTGCATCGCCAGGATGGGTGTTACATCGTAGGTTCCAATCCAATCAAACTCAGCTACGAAACGGCTTCGATTGGGCCTGGGCCGATTCGCGGCATGACTGATGACCGTGGGCCTGACAGCGTCTTGATGTTCACGTTGGACCCAAAGGAATCCAGAGGCTTTGGGCCCGCACAGCCATTTGTGATGGTTCGCGGTGTAGTAGTCGGCGGCCAGTGATTTCAGGTCGACGCTGACCATGCCAGGCGCGTGTGCACCATCGATCATGACTTGGATACCGCGTGATTTTGCCATCGTGATAATACGTTGGATGGGCAGAACCAGCCCCGTGGCGCTGGTGACATGGTCGACCAATAATAATCGGGTTCGATCGGTAAGCTCCGCTTGGATTGCCGCGACGACTTCGTCGGCAGATTCAATCGGAAACGGAATCTTGGCTTCGCGAACAACGGCACCCACGCGCTGCGCTGCCCACCGTGCCGCGTTGTTGCAAGCGTTGTAACCGTGGTTTGTGACGACCAATTCGTCGCCGACGTCAAAGGGGAATGAACGCATGACGGCGTTCACGGCATCGGTCGCATTGCGTACAAACGCGACGTCCTGAGGATCCGCGTGCACGCGATCGGCGATGATCTGCCGCACGTGATCCAGTTTCGGTTCCAAGCTGCGTTCGGGAGCCAGAAATTCGATCGGATCCTGTTCCAAGGCGTCTTGGAGTTTTCGTTGTGCTTGTAGAACCACCGTTGGCGTCGCACCAAATGAACCGTGGTTCAAAAAGACCAGGTCGGGATCGAGTTGCCAGTGCTTGCGATGTCGCGAATGCTCAGTCATGGCGGTGAGTGTGCACGATCGACTCGCTACTCGGAAGAGGGTTAACGTTCTCTGTAGACAATTCGACCCTGTGTGAGGTCATAGGGTGATAGCTCGATCTGGACGCGATCGCCCGGCACCACGCGGATATTGAATCGACGCAGCTTGCCAGCAAGGTAGGCGTGAATCGTGTTGCCCGACTCCAGTTGGACCGCGAAACGCGCGTTAGCAAGCGCGTCGACGACCGTTCCGGTGACGAGCAGTGCTTCTTGTTTTGTTGCCATTGGCACTCCTGGAACTGTGGTTAGAAATGAGGACAGACGTGGGATCACTTTTTGATGGGTGACAGCAACATGGAGACCATGCGACTGGATTCAGTTCGCGGCGGACAGTCGATTGTCGCGATGTCGTGTAGCTGCTCAGCCAGGTCAAACAACATGGAAAGTCCACGTTGGGGATGGGCTTTTTCGCGACCGTGAAAGAGCACGTTCATTTTGACGCGGTCGCCGCGGGACAAGAATCGGCGTGCTTGATTCATACGCACGGCCATGTCGTGCTTGGCAATCGTGGCACCCATCTGCAATTGTTTCAGTTGCGAGCGTCGCGATCGAGCGCCACCGGCCCTCTTTTTCTTCTCGTAGCTCGTCTTGGGGTAGTCCATGATTCGGCAAACCGGCGGCGTTGCATCCGGATTGACCATGACAAGGTCCAGTCGTTGAAGCTGCGCAGTGGTCAAGGCTTCGGCCAGTCGTTTCACACCCAATCGTTGGCCATCTGAATCGATGACTTCGATGGGCGAAACGGAAATTTGATCATTCATGGTGGGCAAATCACGCCCGGGTTTGTAACGATGTTTGATGGAGGGCCTCCTGTGGGATGGGGAAAGTCGTGACGTAACGATTCGACGTCGATGGATCGACACGCCGGATGTCGATTCGGTTCGGGGCTACTGCGACAATTGACGTGCGATTTCCAAGTTCAGCTTTTCTGCATCGCTATCGGGAGCCAACCGAACCGCCGATTCAAAGTACTCGATGGCTTCGGCCGGGCGTTTTTGCTTCAGCAGCAGCAAGCCCAGGTTGCGATTGATCCCCAGGTCGTCCGGTGCCAGTTTCAGCGCCTCTTGGTAAAGCAGAATGGCGGTATCCGCATCACCGATTGCCGCTTTGGATTGGGCCAGAAAGAACAACGTACTGGCATCGCCCGGATAGTCTTTGTTGACTTGATCGAGAATTTCGGAGGCTTGGGCATACTCGCCGCTCATCAAGTAGCTGACGCCCAAGAAATACTGGGCCCGAATTTGTTGTGGACTACCGATCGGCAGTCCCATGACCGCCATCGATAAGTAGTTCTGTGACTCGGCGTAGTTTTCCCGATCGAACAGCAATTCGCCGTAAGGTAGGTAGGCACGCACATACGTCGGTGCGGTCTGCATTAATCGTTCGTATTGCTGGATTGCTTGTTGATCGCGGCCGGTATGTCGTAAGCAATCCGCCAGCACCAACAAACTCTCGGGGTCGTCTCTTAAAATACCCAAGGCATCACGCGCGCGCGGTTCGGCTTCATCAAATTTTCCAGCCCAATGCAGTACCTTGGCCAGGTTTCGCAGAGCGACGCCTTGCGTGGTCGCGTCGATTCGGCCGCGGACCCTGCGCGTCACGTCCTCGATCGTCGGTTCGCTAATTGGTTTTCCGCCGATCAGCGGGCCACCGATCAGGTCATCGGATTGCAGATCATCAATGATCCACAACGCCAGTCGTCGATGAGTGTCGATCGTCGGATGCACATGGTCCAGAAAATATTCGTCGCCTAAGACCGAGTGTCCGTGTTCTTGTTGGCAAAGCTGTCGCAGATGTCTTTCGAAGTCAACAAGCGGCACTTCATTCGCAGTTGCGACAGCGTGAATCTTAGCGACGAAAGCATCTGGAGCGCGAAGCGGACACACGTCGTGATTGAGTGCTCGCTTAAACGCCTCCGCAGCCTGGTTCGTCTCACCCTCCTTCCACAGACATTTTCCAATCAAGTAATCAACGGATGCGTATTGGTCATCGATCGATTTTGTCTCGGCGAGTCGTGTCAACGCAACTTTCGTCTCGTCACGCTTGATCGCGGCGAGCGCTTGATCGTAGAGCGTGTTGAATCGTTCGACGTCATCATCTTGCAAATCGCTGCGAAGCTGACTTTTGAACGGCGAGCAGTCCTTTTCGTTGGACGCGGGTGTGACGAACACAAGCTTTGCACCGGATTGATGGGCAATGGTAACCATTCGTTGCAAGTTGACTTCGTAGTGATGGAGCACTTTGTCGTGCCAGTCTTTGTCGCGTTGGTAATCGGCCGGTCCAACGGTGTGGTTTAACATTTCATCCACTTCGCCCGGAAGTGTTTCGACAGGTCCAGTCGGGGTTTGTGGGTCCGTATCGTCCAACTTACGAGCCAGAGTCTGCTTCAACAGTGACCAGGTGCGTGTGCGACTGAGTGCCGACGTGACTGCTCGATTGACGTCGGATTGCTCGAACATTCCCGCGTAAGTTCGGCGTTCCAGAAATTCGTTTTGGGCCGAGTAGATAATGAAAATATCGGGATCGTACTGGGATAGTTCCTCCATCACGGCGGCGACGCGGTAGCTGGCGTAGCTGACACCGCCCGCGTTGATGACTTCCCAAGTGGTGGAATCGTCTGCGACGACCAGGAATTCTCGCAGCCACCCACAGAAAGAAGTGGAGTCGGCGTAAGGTCGCCCAAAAGTGGTTGATCCACCCAAACAAAAGACGCGGCGAGTGTTGGCAGGTTTGGTGACCGGGAATTGTTGATCGTTGAACCAAACCAGTTTGTTGGCGGCCGTTCGCACGACGACATTGCCAGCGTCGTCCTGGCTGCGTTCCAGCAGTGGAATCTGATTGGAGAATCCAACAAACGGGTCGGACGTATCGGTCAGCGCGGCAACGCCCAGCAGGGCGAGCAGCCCTTCGATGATCAGGAAGAAACCAGCGGTGACAGTGAGTCCAAAGAATGCTTTCTTAGCCAAGCTCAAACGAACACGGGAGGACGCAGAAGCGGAGGACGAAGTCGGGGAGGGCGTCATAGATATCTCTTGATCAGACAGCTTGGCCTGTTGTTTCGCCACTCGGTTTGAGCGTGCAGAATCGACCAACGGTGTCCTTGGTACGACAACATCATACATGCCCAAGTTTTGCTGACCGCCCGTCCGAGGGAGTTCGCCCTTGACCCTACCAAGCGACTTGGGCTACACGCGTAGATGATCGGGTGGTTCCAACCAGGCAAAAACAGGCCAATCCCCCGAAAGCGAGCCGGTCCAGCAGCACCGATCGGCGATGGAAAAGGTACTTTGCATGAGCCCGAGCAAGCGAGAAGCGGTTGACCCGATCAGCATCGTACGAGGTTTGGATGCCCGCTCTTTGCAGTGGGTCCAGTTCGTGCTTGGCGGATTGATCTGCATGATGCTGGCGTCAATCTACACCCCGACCGCAGCGAACGCGCAGACGCAACCTGCTGCGTTGTTGCAAGCGGAACCGGCCAAGCAGGGCGAGTATCAATCGGGGACGGTGGCGCCGGCGAGTTTGACAACCGCGGCGCGTGTGTTGAATCTGCCGACATTTCCTTCGTCCGAAAAACAGATCCGGATCAACATTCGCTATTTATTGGTTGACGACCCGACTCGCAAAGCAATCTACGACCAGATCGGACACGAGCGGGTCAATACACGCACGCAGCGATTGCCAGATTCGAAACCGCCGACAACGTTTGTCGACGAAGGACGAGACTTGAACAGCTCGCGGGTGATCCAGAGTACTTCGTGTGTTTCGACATCGGTATTAACACACGAGATGACCAAAGCGATGTTGCAACAGGTCGCTGAATCTCAATGGTCCAAAGTGACTGCCGCGCCGAGCCTTATTCTGGTTGATGGCCAGGAAGGGCAGATCAACGAAGGCGTGCAGCGACCGTTTGTCGTCGACGTGCAATCCAACTCTGACGTCCCGACGCCGCAAGCAGAGCGAACAGAAACCCAGCAAGCGGCATCTCGGCCACACGTGCAAGTCTTGGATGAAGGGACGGCGATGCGTGTGCGGGCTGTCAGTCTGGACCAAGGCCGTGTTCATGTGGCAAGTGAGATCGTCAACAAACGGATCTTGGAAGTCCGATCTGAGCCCGTGTTTGGCACGGGAAAGGCGTCTGCTGTGATGCATGTTCCCGTCCATCAAATCGAAACAGCGGCAGCAGCGGAAGAATTTGCCTATGGCGAAACGTTGTTGATCGATCCCTACGTCTCGCGTCAGACCGAAGTGCAGGTTGAGAGCGGAGTGCCGCTGCTGAGCAAAATTCCTTACATCAATCGAAGCTTTAAGAACACGGCGGCGGCAAGTCAGACGCTGCACTGGATGGTTCTGGTACAGCCGGTTCACCCCTGATCGCCACCAGAGACTGTCTCGGATCACAGATGGATCAGTCGTCCGACGGAAAGTCGATCACCGCTTTGACGCAATTATCTTTTTGATGCGCAAACGTGTCGTACGCCTCGATTGCATCCCCGATCGCATAACGATGCGTCACGCACCAGGACAAATCCATTGGGTGTGCCAGCAGTGATTCTTGCAATCGCGACATGTAGTGTCTGGCCGGGCACCGCCCCGTACGGTAGGTCAAGTTCTTGTCGTAGGCAGTCGCAGGGCTGAACGAAAAGTTGGGCGTACAATGACATCCGATCACAGAGAGAACACCACCGGGTCGAACCAACCGGATCGCTAGCGTTTGGGCATCGGGCAGACCGACCAACTCCATCACGCCATCAGCGCCGCGACCGTCGGTTTGCTGCATCACCGCTTCGACCGCGTCATCACCGTTCGAGAAGGTTTCTGCTCCCATTTGCTGGGCAATCTGTCGTCGGGCGCCAACCGGGTCGATCGCCAGAATATGCGTGGCTCCGAGTCGAAAGGCGGATGCGATGGCCAGCAGTCCAACGGTGCCGCAGCCAATCACCACGTAAACGCAGTCCGGAGTGATCGATGCCATTTCGGCACAATAGAAACCGGTGCTCAGGTTGTCGCCCAACAACAGGGCAACGTCATCGGAGATGGTAGGTGGAACGCTCATCAACGTGGTGTCAGCTAGCGGCACACGTACAAATTCCGCCTGACCGCCATGCAAACCGATTTGATTCTGCCGCCAACCAAATAGTTGGCCCGACTGGCAGCGCGATGTCAGGCCGATTTTGCAGTAGTAGCATTCTCCACAGTTTGTCGTAAACGGAGCGGCGACTCGATCGCCTGCGTGGAACTGCCTGACATCCTTTCCCGACGCAATCACCTCGCCGACGAACTCGTGGCCCATGACCGCGCCGACATCCATGCCGGTTTCGCGTCCAAAAAAGGGATGCAAGTCGCTACCGCACAGTCCTGCTGCGTGTACTCGAACAATCGCGTCAGTAGCGTGTTCGATGATGGGGTCGGAAACGGTGCGTACGTTGACGTGCTGGACCGATTCGAAACAGATCGCTTGCAATGTCGTTCCTTTAGCGATTACGAAACTACGCGAGGCTCAGGGTCGGCGAAGAGATTTCGCCAGCGACCATCCACCGAAGCTTAGCACGATCAAGGTCGAGACGATGACCCAGGTCCGAGTTCCAGGGACCAAGAAAATCGCGGCGACGCACAAGGCAAACGCGAGATTCATCCATAGCAACGGCCACACTCTTGGCCGTCGCGACCGACCACGATTGGCGGCCGACTCAGGTGGCGCAGTTGGCGGTGTGTACGGGTTAACCGGTTTTGTCACGGACGATGTCCAACAGCAAATCGCGACGGCGGATGACTTTCACAGGTGGCAGATTGACGCAAAAACACTGCAACGACTAAAGTATCCCTTTGGTGCAATCGTGTCCAATTCAACAGCCGAGAGATTCTGATGAAATGTCCCGTCGACGGTAGTGAGCTCGCAAAAGAGACGTACGAAGCGAGTACCGAGATCGAAAAATGCCTGACGTGCGGCGGTGTTTGGTTAGACGAGAAGGAGTTGGAACGGATTCAGGATTCGACCGAGCGGGATTACACGGACGAAGTCAAGGAGTTTCCCAACCTGGTGGACCGAGCTTACGCTATGGCGTTGGCTCAGTCCAAGCCGCCGGTGACTTGCTCGGTTTGTAACTCAGTGATGGAGCGACGTGAACATGGTGGTTGCTCACAGATCTTGATTGATGTCTGCCCGCAATGCCGCGGCGTCTGGCTTGATCACGGTGAATTGACCGCGCTGGAGGTGTTCTTTGAAAGAGCCGGTTTGGAATCCGAGGAGATCCGAACGGGATTCTTTGCCAGTCTCAAGCAATTGTTTGATTAATCCATGGACGCGACTGCCGCGAGCAGTCGGTCGATTTCCTCGACGGTGTTGTAGTGAACCGCACCGATTCGAACCATTCCATCGGGTTCGACGCCGAGCTGCTCGGTGAGTGGTAACGCGTAATAGTTGCCGTGCCAGGCGAAGATGCCGTGGGCCGCAAGCTGGGTTGCAAACTGGACCGAAGTCAGTTTCGCGTGCGAAATAGAAACGGTTGGGAGACGTTGGTCGCGGGCGTCGGGATCGGTAATTCCCCAAACCTTGATCGATTCCATCGTCAGCAAAGCCTCCAGTAACCGATCGAGCAATCGACGTTCGTAGTGGCGGATGGATTCGTAAGCATTCGAGAGTGCTGTGCGACGATCAAGGGCGCGACGATCAAGGGTGCGACGATCAGGGGCGCGACGATCAAGTGACTGACCGTTTGTCATCCGACCGATGTCGGCGATGTAATCGATCGCTGCCATCGTGCCGGCGATGCATTCGTGGTTTTGCGTTCCGGTCATCCATCGTCCCGGAATCGTATCCGGTGCAGGTCTCAATTTGTAAGGTTGCAGAGTCTCCAGTCGTTCGCGACGCCCGTACAGGATGCCGACATGGGGGCCAAAGAATTTGTAAGCACTGCAAGTCAAAAAGTCACAGCCCCAGTGGGATACGTCGATCAAATCGTGTGGAGCATAGTGAACCGCATCCAAGAACGACAAAGCACCGGCGTCGTGCGCCCATTGGCAAATCTGTTTGACTGGGTTGATTGTGCCGACGGCGTTGGAGGCACAGCCCACTGCGACCAGTCGTGTGCGGGAATTAATCGTGTCGGCGTACTGATCCAGCCGCAACGTACAATCACTTGGATCGACGTCGATGTACCGAACGGTCACGCCGCTATCACGGGCGGCTAAAACCCAAGGAGTAAAATTGGCATCGTGTTCCAGTCGTGACAAGACAATCTCATCGCCCCTATTCCATGTTTTTGCCAATGCCCGCGAGAGTGCAAAAGTCAACGTTGTCATGTTCGCGCCGAAGCAGACCTCGTCGGCATCGTTGCATCCCAGGAAGTCCGCTGTTGCGAGATGCGCCTCGTGCAACAATGCGTCGCTTTGGATGCTGGTCGCAAACGTTCCGTGATGATTCGCATTGCATTGAACCAAGTAGTCGGAGATTGCATCGATCACACGCTGTGGAACTTGGGTTCCCGCCGGGCCATCGAAAAAAATTGCCGGTCGACCATCGACTTGTTTCGCGAGAGCTGGGAATTGCTTGCGCAAATCGACCACGATTTCGTCGGTAAGCATCATCGTGGCTGGGCGCGTCGGAAATTGTGTTGAATCTTGCATGCCGGCAGTGCCCGCCTGAGTTCGTTGACACCGTTGCGGGTGATCGGTGTCCCGCTGAGCACAATGCGCTGTGCAGTGACGAGTTGTTTTAGATGGGCGACCGATTCATCACTGACTTGAGTGTTGGTCAACCAAAGCGCATCGAGATTGGTCGTGAGTGTGGTGACGTACGACATGCCGGCATCGGTGACATTGGTGTCGTCCAAACCAATCGTTTTCAAATGAGTCAGCTTGCCAATGTACGGCATGCAAGCGTCATCACAGGATGCATGCTGCAGTGACAGGTATTCCAGATTTTTCAAATCCACCAAATGTTCGAGACCTGGGCCGCGAATGTTCAGTCCCGTGAGAATGATTTTGCGAATCTCGGCGTGCTTTTTCAGATGCGGCAATCCGGCGTCGGTAACACGGGTGCGATTGAGCCAAAGGTTTCGCAATTGGGGCAGCGGCGCGAGATGACTCAGGTCGTCGTCGGTGACATTGGTTTCGTCCAGTCCCAGATTTTGCAGTTTGTCACAGCCATTAAGAAATTTCAGTGCACCGGCATCTAGTTCGGAGCCTTTAAGCGATAAAAAGGTCAGCGACGGCATGTTCCGCAGGTGAACCAGACCCGGACCGCCAACATTGATCCGAACCGTATTGACGCTTGCTAGAGTGGACAAGTGCATCAGGGCGTCGTCGTTGACCGACGAATCGGCCATGTTCAACGTCCGCAGCCCGCGGATGTAGCTGAAGTGCTTTAGGTCTTGGTCATCGCCGGTCCAACCTTTTCCCAGATCAATCGTGACACCTTCGCGATTGCTGAATTTCGCGCCCAACATGGACAAGCGACGCACCGCGTCATCCTGCCAGATGGATTCGATCTGGCGGATCGCGGCGACTGAGCGATTCGATGACTTTTTTGCAGACCGGATGCGAATTTCAGCTAGCGCGTCGCGGGCGGCAGCAGACCGGCCTGGTTGATCGGCCAGGTGGAAGTCTCGCAGGATGGACAGCGATCGCGCAATCGACTCCAGCGACCCACTCTGTACAGCGTCTTTGAGTGCGGGGATTGCGGCCGGGCCGGCACTGCTAAGGTGACGGCTGGCAGCTTGCCGCCGATGAAACGCGGGGCTTTCAAGGTCAGATATCCATTGGGCCAGTTGCTCGGCCTGTGGCAGGTCCGAATCGCCCGCCGACGACGAACTCGATTGGACTTGCCGAGGATCGTCTGCCATTAGCGAAGCAGCACCGCCCCCAACGATCGCAGCCAAGATCGCAGCCAAAGTCCCGATCGTCGTCCGGTACGAAAAAATTGGAATCATACTTGTTCGCCAGATTATCCGCGATCATCCATCATCATCACCCTACTGTCCCCTTTGGGGAGATCTAAACAAATTGTCATCGTTTGGTCAGACTGAGCGAAGGTGTTTTGATTTAAGTCGACCGTCCGCCTTACACGTCGCAAACGAGTCGTTTGATCTCGGTGTCGCAGGAGCACGGTGCCGCGATGTTCCGAGGCTGTTTGCATCGTAAAGTTCGATGTTGCAAAGGGGGCGTTCAATTCAATGGTGTTCTCCTGACGCTTGATAGTCGTCAGTTGTTTGGCTGTCCAATAACGACCTATCTCGCTGAGTTTCATCCAGATGGTTTGATCGCCGTAGATTGACGCGATTGATTGGACGATCGACTGAAAGGCCCGAAAACCGGTTTTTGATCCATTATTGTACATGCCGGGCCAGTGGCACAGCATGACTGCTGGTTGACGTCGCTGAATCAATTCGGCCATTCGCCCGTGTTGGCCATCGGGTGTCAGGTAGCGATCGCTTTGGACATCGCGGATCCCTTGCCAACCTCCAAACCAATCGCCCGTACCGGCGAGCACGTTGGCGGTGACGTGGACGTCATCGGTGCCTAGGCCAGAGAGGTTTTCGAGTTTGGGTTCGGTGCTTCGATCACCCGTTTCGACGTATTTAAAGTAATGCGGAAGTTCGGTTTGGAAGACATCTCGGACGGCTTGATGGACTGCAACGGGCAGCTCCTTTTTGACCGCGTTGCCGAAACCGCCCGGCGTCGTGATTCCTTCGCACGGTAGTCCGCAATTTTTCAGAATCTTGAGTGCGTATGCGAGGTAGGCGGCCAATTCATCAACGCTTTTTTTCTGCTGCGGATAGGAATTTTCCATCGTTGCATTGCTGATCTCGTCCAAGGGACGACCCGTTTTCAAATCAATCACACGGGTGTGTGTGATCATCTCTGGATGGATGTCCCAGTTGGGAACCATCAGCTCGCGGACCAAATCAAGGCTCGCGTTCAATTCGCGACGTGTCCAACCGGGTAGTTCGCGATCGAGCCAACCGACGCACGCGGGGTAGGGGACGATGCTGTATTTTCCTTTGACACCCTGATCGGCACACCACTGGCCAAACTCGCGTACAAACGAATCGGGAATCTCGCGAGGCCAGTCGCGCCAAGGTTGCTTGTACTCGTCGCGATCGGGCCATGCGTTGGCGAACTGAGGATTGCAAAAATGCCCCATGTTGACCAAGCATGTTGAATCATCGATGACGAACGAGACCGGCACACGGTTTCGTGGCAAGAGCACGTCGACATCCGATGTCGATACGGACGCAATGGGAGCGGTTGCCGATTCCTGCCCCATCGACTGGCCCCACCGAGCCGTCGCGACGGTTGCGGCACCGGCGGCCAACATTCGGCGACGGCTGAGTTGGATCGATTTGGATGTCATGTGCCCATTGTGCGTGGGGAAAGAATCTGGCCCGACGTCGAAGTGATAATTCTAGGCAATCGCTTGGCCGCGAGGTGGCTTTTGATGCGTTTTGGTCAATTGACCAACGGACTCTGGTGCGTCCGTTGGATAATTGACCAAAACGCAGCTGGGATGCCGCGGCGACGGGGGTGTTGCCGGTAGCAGCGACCACCGTTGTGGCTTAATATCTGCGCAACCTTAGCGTCGGAAAATCTTGAAATCCGTAGTCAACAGCTCAAGCGGTACATCGTCGATGAAGGTCGGGATTACGAAGGAAATTTATCCAGGAGAGTGTCGCGTCGCGGCGACGCCGGAGACGGCACGACGTTTGATCGAAAAACTCGGTTTTGACGTTGTTGTACAGTCGGGCGCTGGTGATGCGGCAAGTTTTCCGGACCATCAATATCGCGCGGCCGACTGTGAGGTTGTTGACGAGGCAGCGTCCGTGTGGCAAACCGCTGACGTGGTTCTGAAAGTTCGCAGTCCCGTGCCTCAGGAGATTGATCAACTACGACCAGGCCAAACGTTGGTGACGTTTTTGGCGCCGGCTCAGAATGCCGCGATGTTGGAGCAGATCGCGGCCAAAGGAGCGACCGCGATATCGATGGATGCGATTCCACGGATCAGCCGTGCGCAAAAGATGGATGCCCTCAGTTCGATGGCCAACATCGCTGGCTACCGCGCGGTCGTCGAAGCGGCCGGCCTGTTTGGGCGTTTCTTTACCGGGCAGATTACGGCAGCCGGAAAAGTACCACCGGCCAAGGTGATGGTGATTGGTGCCGGTGTGGCCGGATTGGCGGCGATCGGGACCGCCCGCGGTTTGGGTGCCATCGTGCGTGCTTTTGACGTGCGTCCGGAAGTAGCCGACCAAGTCAAAAGTATGGGTGCCGAGTTCTTGATGTTGGAGTTTGAATCCGACGAAGACGGTGGCACGAGCGGCGGTTACGCCAAGACGATGAGCAAAGAATTCATTGATGCCGAAATGGCTCTGTTCGCGGCGCAAGCCAAAGAAGTGGACATCATCATCACCACCGCATTGATCCCCGGTAAAACGGCACCGACATTGATCACGCGTGAGATGGTCGAGTCGATGAAACCCGGCAGTGTGGTGGTCGATTTGGCGGCCGAACAAGGTGGCAATTGCGAAGTCACCGTGCCCAATGACGTGATCGAACACCAAGGCGTTCATATCGTCGGCTATTGCGATTTGGCAAGCCGCCTGGCGCATACATCCAGTCAACTCTACGGAACTAACCTGTTCCACTTGATGGAAGAATTGGGCGGAGCGGAAAATTTTGACGTCGATATGGACGATGTCGTGATCCGTAGCGCGACGGTGGTCAAAGAGGGCGAGATCACGTGGCCGCCACCGGCGGTCAAGGTTTCGGTCGCACCACCGCCGCAGGAACCCAAACCGCATTTGCCACTGATCGACGACAAAAAGGGTTGGTGGTTTCAATTTGCCGGCTTCGCTGTCGTCGCGGTCATTTTGGTCCTCGTCGGCATGACGCAAAACAAGGGTTTCATCACGGACTTTACCGTCTTTATCCTGGCATGCATCGTGGGATGGCAGGTGATTTGGAATGTCAGCGCGTCGCTTCACACACCGTTGATGAGCGTCACCAATGCAATCAGCGGAATCATCATCGTCGGCGGAATGGTGCAGGTTGGTGTGGCCAACGGACCAGCTGCCGTGCTCGGGGCGATCGCGATCTTTGTGGCGACGATCAACATCGCGGGCGGATTTTTGGTGACCCAACGCATGTTAAAAATGTTCCGAAAGTAGTGTCGACAACAAGATGATTCCATTCTTTTTCCAGCCGCTTTCGCCCGCCTTTGTCGTGCTGACTGAACAAGCCGGGGCAAGCGATTCGATGGGCATGAGCCAATCGATGGCGACCGTCGCTTACATCGCCGCGGCCGTACTGTTCATCTTGTCGCTGGCCGGGTTGTCACATCAAACGTCCGCTCGACGCGGAAACCTGCTCGGTATCCTGGGGATGTTGCTCGCCATCGTCGCGACGGTGATTGGTGTGATGTTGGGCGGATACACCTGGATGATGATCGGCATTGTGCCCGGGATCGCGATCGGTGCCATTTTGGCTGCGCGTGTACCGATCAAGGGGATGCCCGAGCTGGTCGCGATTTTGCACAGCTTCGTTGGCCTGGCTGCGGTGTTGATCGGTATTTCGACTTACCTTTCGCCCGCTGTGACTGTTCCGCCGGACGAAGCACTCGTCCATGACATCGAAATCTTTTTGGGCGTTTTCATCGGCGCGATTACGTTTACCGGATCGATTCTGGCGTTTATGAAGTTTCGCGGCACCGTCAGCGGCAAACCACTCACGTTGCCGGGACGTCACGCCTTGAACTTGTCGCTGATCGTGATCTGTATTGGTTTGGGTGTTTGGTTTTGCCGCAGCCATGCCGTCAGTGACGGATTGACGCCGCTGCTGATCATGACAGCAATCGCATCGTTTCTGGGTGTCCACATGGTGGCAGCGATTGGGGGTGCGGACACGCCAGTGGTGGTGTCGATGTTGAACTCGTATTCGGGTTGGGCCGCTGCCGCGGCCGGCTTTATGCTCAAGAATCACTTGCTGATCGTGACCGGTGCTTTGGTCGGCAGCAGTGGTGCGATCTTGTCGTACATCATGTGCGCAGCGATGAACCGCAGTTTTATCAGCGTGATTTTGGGTGGTTTTGGTACCGGTGGTG
>JABDKS010000517.1 GCA_013002105.1 Pirellulaceae bacterium
GCCGAAGTCGTCGGTTCGAGACGATGGATCGAATCTACAACGGTGAAGCCGTTGAACACTCCAAGGCAGCGCCCTGACCGGAGATGTGACGCTCTTTTCGGGCGAGATGTGGTGTCGGGTTACCAAAATCCGCTACGGCGTGGCCCCGCGGGACCACGGCCTCATTCCCGGGCGTAACAGCAATCTGCATCGACGCGTCACCTTGCCGAGCCCGTCGCGTCACCGCTTCGCTTCGTTCTCTTTCTTTTTTGGCTTCGCCTTTTTCAGCTCGTTCTTTTTCCAGTTGGCGAATCGCTCGGGTCGGGCGTCGGTGTATTGATTCAGTGCTGCAAGTAGTTTCGCGTGGGCGGTCTTCGCATCATCAGACAGCGTCGCCTTGTTCATCGGTTTTTTCTCCAATCGATCACTAGCGATGTCAAAAAACTTTCCGCTGCGATAAAGCTTGTAACGCTGGTCGCGCGTGAACTCTTTGCCCGTTGGACCGCCGTTACGAGCGTACCAGATGTAAATCCAATCACGCGGCGTGCCGGTTTCGCCCATCAGTTGGGGCAAAAAGCTCTGGCCGTCCAACGGCGGTGATGTCGGTGGGTCGACCTTTGCTGCAGCACACATCGTCGGCAGGAAATCACTGAAATCGACCAGGTCGCGACAGACGTTGCCTTTGGGTGTTCGACCCGGCCATTGCGCGATCAACGGAACTCGGGTGCCGCCATCGGTCGTTTGTCCTTTCTGACCGGCCACGGCGATGTCTCCCATCATCGAAACGACCGGTGTATCCGTCCCGTTGTCGCCGGTGAAAAGGACGAGCGTGTTGTCGCGCACGCCGGATTGGTCGAGCTGGTCGAGGATGCGGCCGACGGTCTTGTCCATATAGGTGACCATGTCACCGAAATACTTTGCGTCGCCCTTGTAGGTCTTCGATCCGGGACTCTGCGGATCCCAGTCGGCGGAGTCTGGTGTCGGTTCAAAAGGGCAATGCGTCAGGATCATCGGATAGTAAAGCAAGAATGGTTGGTCCTTGTTTTGATCGATGAAATTCAGCGCATAATCGGCCACCACGTCGGGTCCGTATCCCGGCTTGTAGTCCTTCGCGACACCGTTGATTTCTAAACCAGGGCTGGGATAGCGACTGGGTCGACGAAATAGCTGCCAGAGGCAGTGTTCGTCAAATCCAAAATGATCCGGAAGGTTTTTGTCCTGACCGAGTTGCCATTTGCCCACGATGCAGGTTTTGTATCCCGCGTCTCGCAGAATATTGGCAAACGTTCGCTGCTGCGTTTCCAGAAAACCAAACTTGGCATAGTTTCGGACGTTGTAAATGCCGGTCATCAGTTTGACCCGCGTGGGCGTGCAAATCGGTTGCGCGTAGCAATGTTCAAACCGAACGCCTTGTGCCGCCATCTGGTCCAACACCGGTGTTCGGTAAGACGTGCCTCCATTGGCGCCGATGGTCTCGAAGCCAAGATCGTCGGCCATGATCAAAACAATGTTGGGCCGTTGGTGCGTCTCCGCACTCAGCGCAACACTTGCGTGATTTGACAGCCCGACCAGAGCCACGCAGGTAGAAAGTACCAGCCAGGCAGGTTGACGACGCTGAGGACTCGGTGTGTCCTGGTGGCAGATTGTTTGTGCCAAAGCAAGCAGGTGGATCATTCGGCGCGCCATTTATTCGAGAACGATAGAAGACACCATCCTACATCATCGACGTCGATTCATCTGAGAGGCGAAAAAAACAGATCGGTGCACGGATGTCCGTGCACCGATCCGTTCGGATTGTCGGCCGCAGAGAGTCACGTTTCACATGTCAGGTCCGGTCCGATCGCGTCAGCAGGTTCAAGTGACCAGTTCGGCCAAACCGCGGCGGATGGTTTGGCGGGCCTCGCTCAGATCATCTTCCACATCTTCGGTCGACCGACCGAGTGCCCGTACGATCTCAAAAGTCTCGAACCCATAGGCATCCTTTAGCATCAGCGTTTGACGTTGATGCTTGGGTAATTCCTGTAGTAGTTTTGCCAATTGATCGCGTTGTTGTTCACTTGACAAAGAATCCCAGACGTCGTCCCATTTGTGATCGGGCACCATTTCTTCCAGAGAGATCGTTTGTGGTTTCTCCAACAACCGTTCCATCCAAAAGTGAACGTCGTCCAAATCATTGTCCTCTGTTTCGTCGATGACCACGTTCGGGTCAGCAACGGCGAACGAAAGCGGTGATTCCGGAAGGCGTAATTCATCTAATTGTCGATTCAGTAAATCAAACAACCACACAT
>JABDKS010001033.1 GCA_013002105.1 Pirellulaceae bacterium
TCACTGCTTCCGGCTAGCCTGGTTGCCAGGGCACCCAATGTTCCGCCGTCGCCGCGCCAGAAACCGCGTACATCGTCGCGATACCGGCCATTCCATTCGGCCCAGCGATGATTTCCAAACGAACCGACTTGGTACGCCCCGGCGGCATCCCAAGCTTCGGCGATGATTTTGGTATCAGCCAACAGCGGGTCTTCGGCGATCAATTCAACCATCGGTGGATTGGGAATCAGATCACCGTTTCGATCGCGGCTCAGAATGCTTGCCAAGTCAAATCGGAATCCATCGATGTGGTAGTTGTGAACCCAGTGACGCAGGCAGTGAAAGATCATCTCACGGACCACAGGGTGATTCCCGTTGATCGTGTTGCCGCAGCCACTGTAATTGGAGTAGTGCTTGCCTTCGCTGAGGATGTAATAGACTTGGTTTTCCAAGCCTTTAAACGACAGCGTGGGTCCCTGTTCGTTTCCTTCGCAAGTGTGATTGAACACGACATCCAAGATGACTTCGATGCCAGCGGCATGAAGTGCTTTGACCATTTCTTTGAATTCGCGAACTTGAGCGCCAGGCGTTTTGTCATGGGCATAGCCGCGATGCGGCGAAAAGAACGCCATCGGGTCATAACCCCAGTAATTGGGGCGATCCATCTTGTTGCCGTAGATGTCACGAATTGGAAATTCATTGATCGGCATCAATTCGACGGCGGTGATCCCGAGGGATTTCAGGTACGGGATCTTTTCGATCACCCCCAAATAAGAACCTGGCGCTTTGACTTTTGCGGTGCGGCTCTTGGTGAACCCGCGGACGTGCATCTCGTAGATCACCGACTCACTGATGTCACGTCGAATGTGCCGATCACCTTCCCAGTCGAACGTATCACCCATGGCGACACATTTGGGGGGACGCACCACGCCGTCTTCGCTCTTTTGAAAATTGCCTGCCAGGGCTTGCGCGTACGGATCAATTAGTCGCGCCGACGAATCGAATCGGTGGCCGTTATCTGGATCCCAAGGTCCGCTTGCCTGTAGGTGATAGAGTTGTCCGTGCTTCAGTCCTGCGACATGAAGACTCCACACGTCCCCCCAGCGATCCGCGTCGCGATCAAATTCGATGATCTCGGCGGGTTCGCGATCAGTCACCTTGTTGTACAGCAGCAATCGCATTTCGGTCGCGCTGCGGCTGAAAACGGAAAATTGCACTCCCGAATCCTGTACCAACGCACCAAATGGTGGTGTGTAGGTGAACTGCAAGTTCGTGAAAGGTTGTCGCATGAGCATGTTGTTGGTCTCTCTAGTTTCGATGCATCGACGCTCAAGCGAGACTCGCCTCAGTGCCAGGCGAAGCGTTAGCGGGATGCAATCAGTCGAAGTGGTCGGGAGGGCGAAATGTCGACGCGATGAAAACATCGTGGCGATCGGTCGACCATGGCGAATTCATTGGGGAACAATTCTCGATGATCGAGCCCGCGGCTACAACGTGACATAGCAGCGGGCGACTGAAGGAACACTACCACCTGCGTTAGGATGTGCCCTCGGATCACAGGCTGCGTCTGTTAATAACAAGCTTCCTTTTTCACGACACACCATCTGGTGACTTCGTACCGGAGAAACCTCCCAGTGAAACGAGCGAAACGGTAGGAGTTACGTCAACTTTGACCTTGGCAGAGCACCGCAAGCAGGCAGAGTTTGCCGCTTACGACGAATTACCAGGTCGACGAATCGACGGTAAACTCGTGAGTCTAGCGAGAAAGCATAGCGATTTACCGGCTTGCCACGAAGCTCATGAAACCACGACGGCTACCGTAGTAGCGATTCGCCGGTCAAAATACCGTCACGGCGTCATTGCCCCCGATTTTCCACCCTAAGCCATCCAAGAACTTTATGGCCGCGACTTATAAAGATGCTGGCGTCGACCTGGACGTGTATGCCGAATCGATGAGCCGGCTGCCGAAGCTGATGCACCGGACGTTTAGCCCTCGGGTCATTCCAAGCGATGGCGGTTTTGCAGGGCTTTTTCGGCTCGATTTCCCCGGCAAGCTGTTTTCACGCAATTACCAAGAGCCTGTTTTGGTCAGCGGTACCGACGGAGTAGGCACAAAGCTCAAAATTGCTCAATCCACGGGCCGTCACGAGACGGTGGGAATCGATTTGGTCGCCATGTGTGTCAACGATCTATTGTGTACCGGTGGCGAACCGCTGTTTTTTCTCGATTACATCGCCATGGGCAAGGATGACCCCTCGCGTCTGGAAAAGGTCGTCCAGGGCATTAGTGACGGTTGTGTCCAGGGCGACATGGCATTGCTGGGCGGCGAGACGGCGATTATGCCGGACATGTATCGCGACGAAGATTACGACTTGGCCGGATTTGCCGTGGGTGTCGTCGAGCGTCGGCGTTTAATTGATGGCAAATTGATCGGTGACGGCGACATCGTGCTCGGTTTGGCCGCCAGCGGGTTGCACAGCAATGGATTCAGTTTGGTGCGGAAGGTCATCGACGACGCTGGCTTGGCTTGGCAGGACAAACCGGAGGTTTTCGGCGGAAAAACGTTGGCCGATGTTTGCCTGGAGCCCACGCGGATTTATACGAAGGTGATCCGCGGCGTGCAGTCCCATTATCGCGTCAAGCAAGTTTTGCACGGCATCGCCCACATCACCGGCGGCGGTATCGAAGAGAACTTGGATCGCGTGTTGCCGTCGAACGTTGATGCGGAGATTGACGCCCAGTCATGGGACGCACCGCCGATTTTTCAATGGCTGAGCCAAACAGGTGGCGTCGAACTCTCCGAAATGCGACGCGTGTTCAACATGGGTATCGGTATGGCTGTCGTTGTCAGTGACTTTTATGCCGCCAGCGTCGCCGCGCAAATCCAAGAGTTGGGGGTGGACTGTTTTCAAATTGGGCGGATTGTGCCCGGTCATGGAAATGTCCGTTACGTGTAACAAAAATCTGTCGAAACAGTGAACTTCGACAGGAGGGTCGTAACGCCCACCGGGTGCGATGCGCCCTGTCCACGCGATGCCGAAACCGATCAGCTGTGAATGCCTCCCCGATTGCGTTGAAGAGGATCTTGGCGAGGCGATCCGAGCGGAGTTGGGGCGATTCGTCCCTCTTGGTCGTTGACCACTCGATCGCACCCCTCTGTTTTGCACCAATCGCCAAACGCAGCGGCCAGCGAATTCTCGACGCGGTCGTCTGAAACCCGTCCCGCAAGTCGAACGACCCTGGTAAACTGGGGGAATAAACGGAGTTGCTCAATTTTTGCCGCTTTCCTACTATTCCAAGGCCCTGCAGTGGGGCTAAACGGGCGTTGTTGTGGATTGACGAGAACGGCTTTCTGACTCCCGAGAAGTAATGAAATCAAAATCCTCTTAGGAACTTGCTATGGATTGTCATCGTCGACCGATTTTGTCCGCCATCTTTTTACTTTTAATGGCTGGCACGACGGTGACGTGCTTCGCACAGGTGGCACCACCGGCCACGCCCGAAACCACGCCAGTTTCTCCAGCGGCAACGCCAGCACCGCCGGTGCCAGCACAGGCGGCACCGGTTGCCGAAGCACCCGTGTTGGACCCTGCCCCGATTGCATTTAACGCAAAGCCGTCGGCTCGTGACAGTGTGGTTGCACGCCTGATCGCCAACTTGATGCCGCGCCATCACATTTCATCGATTCAGTTAAACGATACGATCAGCGAGCGAGCGTTGGATCTGTTCATCGATTCGCTTGATCCGTTGAAACTGTACTTTTATCAGTCGGACATCGACGAGTTTCATCAATCGGCCACCCAGATTGACGACATGGTCCGGGCGGGCGACCTTTCGCTGGCCTATGACGTGTTCCGCCGATTCACGCAGCGTGTTGATGAGCGCGTCGCGGTCGCGCAGGAATTATTGAGCAGCGACTTTGATTTTGATCGAGAAGAAACCATTGTCATTGAT
>JABDKS010001034.1 GCA_013002105.1 Pirellulaceae bacterium
GGTTGTACGTCTGCCGCTGTTTACAAGGCGGCATTCTGATGGCGAGCAGGTGAGTATCGGAATTCTCGAGATCGTGGCATTGGCAAACGACCCGACCGTGTACGAGAGAATCGCGGACTTGAGTGCAAAATTGGTTGATCTGAGTCCACAGATCGATGATTTGATTCTGACGCTCGAAGAACAGCATTTGGCCAAGCGTGTCGCCTTGCTGGACAATGTTCCACCGCCAGCGGCCTACACAGCGTCACGACGCCAAGCGGAGCCGGTTACGGTGTCGGACCGATAACGTCGCTTTTTGGGTTGTTCTGCGCAGGCGATGTACCTTTCTCCGCCATTGCTGGCAAGATTTTCAATCTCGATACGTTCCTTGCGAAGTACATGTGGATCGATCATCCTGGTTGACGAGAATTATTCTGCAGCGATGCAAACTGGATTAGTCTCTGAATAGTTCCTCACCGACGAGAATTTGCTTTGCCGATCCTGCCATCTGAACCTGATTGCCATCCCAACGATTTGCTCGATCGTGCGGACGTAGCTGAGCTGACTTGGTGGTTGATATACACAAAATCTCGGCAAGAAAAACAGCTTATGCGACGCTTGCGCGAGAAAGATGTTTTTCACTACGCGCCGCAGATCGCCCATCGTCGCCGGTCACCCGCCGGTCGAATTCGGACGACGTACGCACCGTTATTCAATAATTACGTCTTCATGTGTGGCGACGACCAGTCGCGCTATCTCGCGGTTTGCACTGGTTGTGTCCAGAAGGCGACGGAAGTGACCGATGTAGATCAACTCCTCGCGGACTTGATTCAGATTCGCGATCTGATCAATCTGGGCGTGCCGCTGACGATCGAAAGCCGTCTGGAGCCTGGCCAACACGTCCGGGTCAAGAGTGGCGCGTTCGCGGGTTACGAGGGCACCGTTGTGCAACGTCACCAGGAGACGCGACTGTTGGTTTGTGTCCGATTTATGGACCAGGGCGTCAGCGTCAAACTCGAAGACTGTCAATTAGAACCAATCGGTTCGCCTGAATAACTTCTCCAAATCCAAAGCGAACGGTCACCGAGTTGCTGTCGCTACAAGTATTCCATCACACGACATTATCAATGACATCAACTTCCAATACTTTAACCGTTCAAAAAATCTGTTGTATCGGAGCCGGATACGTCGGAGGTCCGACCATGGCGATGATCGCCAAGCAATGTCCACATATCGACGTCAAAGTGGTCGACATCAATGCACAGCGTATCGCGGATTGGAATTCTGAAGATTTGCCCGTTTATGAACCCGGGTTGCTGGATGTGGTCAAGGAGTGTCGTGACCGGAATTTGACCTTCACGACGGACGTCGAAGGTTCGATTCGCGAAGCAGATATGGTTTTCATTTCGGTCAATACACCGACGAAGACGTTTGGTGTCGGGGCTGGGCGGGCTGCCAACCTGGAGTTTGTGGAAAAGTGTGCTCGCACCATCGCGGATATCTCGGTGGGGCATAAAATCGTCGTCGAAAAATCGACGCTACCGGTTCGGACAGCCGAAGCGATTAAGACCATCTTTTCCAACGCGAACAACGACGCCACATTTGATGTGCTCAGTAACCCCGAGTTTTTGGCCGAAGGAACGGCGATCGAGGATCTGCTGAATCCCGATCGGATCCTGATTGGAGGTGAATGTAAGTCCGCAATTAATGCGCTCGTCGAGGTCTACGCGAATTGGGTACCCAAAGAGCGCTTGCTGACGACCAATTTGTGGAGCAGCGAGTTATCCAAGTTGACCGCCAACGCATTTTTGGCTCAGCGTGTTTCGTCGATCAACGCGATTTCGGCATTGTGCGAGGCGACCGGTGCGGATGTTGACGAAGTCGCATCGGCAATCGGGACGGACTCGCGGATTGGGCCGAAGTTCTTGAAGGCCTCGGTCGGCTTTGGTGGAAGTTGTTTTCAAAAAGATATTTTGAATTTGGTCTACCTATGCGAGTACTTTGGGTTGCCGGAAGTCGCGGAGTATTGGGAACAGGTCGTCAAAATGAACGACTATCAAAAGCGACGATTCGTTGATCGAATGGTCCGGACCATGTTCAACACGGTATCTGACAAACGTATCGCGGTTTGGGGATTCGCATTCAAGAAGGACACGAATGACACGCGTGAATCGGCGGCGATCTATGTGTGTCGTGATCTGTTGTTGGAAAAGGCAAAATTGGCCATCTACGATCCGCATGTAACGATCGAACAGATCCGCAGCGCTCTGGAGGCTGTTTTGCTTGAGCCCGATGGGACGTTGAGCGCCGCCAAACGGGATCTTTTGGAAAACAACATCATTCACGCTGGCAGTTGTTCCGAGGCCGCCAAAAATGCCCATGCGATTGCAATCCTGACAGAGTGGGACGAATTCGCACAGTGTGATTTTGCCTCGATTCGGGCCCAGATGAAGCAGCCAGCATTCGTGTTTGACGGCCGCGGTCTTTTGAAAAAATCGGGGCTTCGGGAACTCGGCTACCAGTATCACGGGATCGGATTTTGAATCGGCGGTGATGCAATGTTGTGCATTGACGTGGCGTTGTGATGTGCCTTCGTTTGGGATGGTATGCTGGAAGGACTCAAGCGACGATAACTCGGGTCTGACCGAGTGTCATCAAATGGTTAGGATGCGGTTCGAGCGGAACTTTTCTACAGCAGAACCGTCATAGGCACATCGTGTTTATATTACGCTTTCTTAGATTCAATGCACTTTGGGCGGCCGCTATAACGCTGGTCCTGGTGCCGTTCGTGGTCGCCGCCGACATGGGCGGGATTTTGCGCTGGACGCAATTGATCGCTGGCATTGCGATTGTTGTCGCGACGTTGTTGTCGTGTGCGGGTTTGTTTGGCCGCGACCCTTCAGCAGGACTGCGGCAGCATGTGCTGCTGATACCGTTGATGTTGTGGCTTGGGT
>JABDKS010000529.1 GCA_013002105.1 Pirellulaceae bacterium
ACGTCGACGATTCATAAAACAAACTCCCATAAGTTGCATCGAATTACTGCTGCAATTGATTTAGCGTGTCGCCAGAATTCCATATACCAAGCATCACCTTTCCATCGGACTTTGACTCCGGCTGCGATTCATCCAAGCGATTGATCCGGGTCGATGCATCGTGAAATGCCAAGTTCGGCCATGGTTGTATCAGCGAATTTCCTGACAGTGATTTTGAATGGAAAGCCGTCAGCGTCGTCGATGATGGGAGACGTTCGGTGGATCCGAATAACGCGTTACGGAGCATTTCTAACGAGGTGGTTTGCTGACGCGTCACGAGCGTCGCGTCGCGCGGAGCCTCGGAGGAGACGACCTGGTCGACCGACGGTGACTTCCTCATTGGCTCAATGACGACATCATCCGACGATCCCTCATCGATAACGACATGGGGTTCGTCACCGGCTACGAGACCAATGGGATCCAGCGCCGGGCCAACAATCGCCTTGGTGTTTTTAGAGGCAATTGACAGACCCAACCGATAGCTCAGTGGAACCGTCACGAGCGCCGTGACTGTCGCCGCGATCGCAACGGCCACAAGGAGAGATCGGAACCTCGAACGCGGACCTTGGAGTTGCGTTTTTGCGTCGGGTAATGCGTTTTGAGCACGCGACGCGTCAGCCGTCGTCGAATCAAAACCGGACATCACTCGCTGACGCTTCGGGTCACGTGGAAGACAACGCGTCAAAAATCGCGGTAACGCGGAGCTTGAACCTTCGGCAAGATTTCTGTCGTGTTGGCCAGCGGCAAAACCGGCTTGGTAAAGAACCTCCGCGGAATCCAACGTTGATGTTGCCGGACGCAATTGGCGAAGTTGGTCGATCCAATCGGCTTCTGAATCGACGTCGTATTCATTATCCCAGGTCATCTTTTTGCTCCGTAAGGGGCGTCGTTTTGGACGGTCTCGATCCACTGCAGCCAGCCAGGTTGCCGGGATCAAACATTTGTTTCAATTCATGGAGGCGTCGTTGAAATGTTCGGTGGACGGTCGCCTTGGAACCGCCCACGATTTGAGCGATGGATTCAAACGTCATTTCACCCCAGAGGTGCATCACGATGATCTCGCGGTCGGGCGAGGGCATTCTTTGCAGTGCGTCGGTGACTACTTGTGCGTCGATCCGTTGCTCCATCGCGTCCGTTGGGCTGGCGAACCACCGCGTCGGCGCCTTGGTTCGCTCGCGTTTTCGCCGCCGTCCGTTGCCGCGATGCCATTGCAACATTTGATTTCGCGTCACGCGGACCAGCCATGCCATCGGATCATCCGGCATCGTCTCCTGTGTCGCCAACGCGATGAATGCTTCCTGAACGGCATCCTCCGCCCTGTCGCCGCTTTCCATTTCGCCCGTTGCCCGCTTGCCCGTACCTGTCATGCGGGCGATCAACACCAAACGATCGGCGTAGGCATCGAACAATCTGGCAAGCTCGTTGGGCTCGATCACGATGACCGCTGGATCAGTAGGCTACGGAACAAGGAGACAATTCATCGAATGATCCCCACGCATCGGCAGGTAATGGGGGAACACAGCAAGGATGCCGCAGAGTTGTCACCGTCTCAGCGGTTTGCCGAATTTTTGGAAAAGATATACTTCTGCACCATCTTAGCCCCCGCCACCAGCGATGAATCGAGAGAACCGATGATGAATGCCACGCTTTACAAAGTCGTCACGCGATCGCAATGGCGTGTGGCCGAGTCGGATGGCGTCTTTCGCGGATCGGAGGTCGATATTGCGGACGGATTCATCCATTTGAGTGCCGCTGATCAGACGATTGAGACGGTCGCGAAGCACTTTGCTGGGCAGTCCGACCTGATGCTGATTGCCGTTGACGCAGCAGCCTTGGGTGACACCGTTCGCTGGGAACCGTCGCGTGGCGGTGCACTCTTTCCGCACGTCTACGGCGACTTACCCCTGACGGCTGTCCGCGGTGTGCAACCGCTGCCGATCGGTGACGACGGCCGCCATCAATTTCCTGATGACTTTGCAGGATCGCAATAGTCAGGATCCCCATCGAACAAAACTGTCACGCGGCTGTGTCGGTTACGGCTTCACCGCGGTCGATGCAAATTCAGCTTCGCGGAAATAAGCCTCTACTTTTCGGAATGCTTCTTCGCGAACATCGTCCTTCCACAGATACAGCAACAAATTTCCTTTTTGGATCAAGGTTGGATTCATCATTGTTTCCGCCGTGGCTGCATCCGAACACCGGAACGCAGTGATTCCAATTTCATTGCCGCGTCC